>DOVG01000252.1 GCA_003520205.1 Lachnospiraceae bacterium | reverse complement strand
TCCTTGCAAATGTAATTAATCAGAAGCTTTATCCGGATACTGTTTACAGCGTGGATTCAGGTGGAGATCCTGATGTTATACCATCTCTTACACGTGAAGAATATCTTGATTATCATAAGAATTATTATCATCCTTCAAACAGTTATATCTATCTGTATGGCGATCTGAATCCTGCGGAACAGCTTGAATATATAGATAAGGAATACCTGGCAGATTATGATTATCTCTATGTTCCGTCAGAGATTCCGTTACAGAAATCATTTAGTGAGCCGGTTTCATATACTACATACTATTCAGTTGCTGATGAGGAAGAACTTGAGAAGAATTCCATACTTAGCTATAACGTGGTTGTAGGAGAAAGTAAAGATAAGATACTTACTGAAGCTATGAATATACTTCAGTTTATCCTTATAGATTCTCCTGGAGCACCACTTAAGAAAAAGATAATTGATTCCGGTATATGCTCTGATGTAGAAGCTCAGTATGACAGTTCTATGCGCCAGCCGATGTTTACGATAGTGGCAAGAGAGGCAAATGCAGAAGACCAGGATAAATTTAACAGTATTATAGAAGAGCAGTTAAAGAGTTACGTAGAAAATGGACTTGATAAACTGGCTCTTGAAGCAGCACTTAATAACTTTGAATTTAGGGCTAAAGAAGCAAGCTTTGGAAGATTCCCTAAAGGACTTGCTTTAGGGTTAGATGCATTTGAGAGCTGGTTATATGATGATGAGCTGGTTCAGGATAAATTCTCAGTTCAGAATGTTTATTCTTATCTTAGAAAAGGAATAAATGAAAATCTTCTGAATCCGGAGGATAAAACAAAAGGCTTCTTCGAGGAACTTATAGAAAGATGTATTTTAAATAATAATCACAAAGCTTATATTACAGGTGTTCCATCTGTAGGTCTTAATCAGAAAAAGGATGCAGAGCTGGCCCAAAAGATGTCTCAGTATAAGAAGACTCTGTCAGATGCTGAAATAGAAAAGCTTATAGCTGATACTGCGCATCTGAAGCAGTACCAGACTGAACCATCAACACCGGAGGAACTGGCAACTATACCGCTCCTTAGTATAGATGATATCAACAAGAAGGTAAGACCTGTCGTAAATACTGAAGAAGAAGTATGTGGTGTAAAAACAATTAAGCACGACATATTTACGAATGGCATATCATATCTGGATATGTACTTCAGAATAGATGATCTTGATTTTGAAGATTTAAGTAAAGCAGAGCTTTTATTTGAACTTCTCAAGTATGTGGATACTGATGAACATACTTATAATGAACTTTCTACACTTATAAATCTGAATACCGGTGGAGTAGTGTTTACTCTTGGAACTATGTACAGAGAAGAAGGGGCATTTACATATGCGCTATGTAAGGCTAAAACCTTTGATAATAAGGTTAATGATGGTATAGATCTGATAAATGAGGTCATTACTACATCGCATATAACAGATAAGAAGAGAATCAAGGAGATACTGTCAGAGATAAAAGCGGCAGGCAAGAATACTCTTGTTGAAGGAGGACATGTTACTGCAAGAGGAAGAGCTGGCTCATATGTTATGCTCACACAGAAAATCATGGAGGCTCTTGATGGAGTTGATTATTACAGATTTATTGATTACGTAGATAAGAATCTTGATGATATCTATGATGAGCTTGCACAGGATCTTACAAGGATATATAAAAAGATATTCAGAAAGAAGTCTCTTATCATATCATATACATCAAAGAATGAAGTGATAGCTCTTGAGGAGGGACTTAACAGACTTCTTCCACGATTAAGTGATGATGATGTGGAAGATAAGCAGTTTAATCCGGTGCTTGAGGTAAAGAATGAAGGATTTAAGACAGCTTCTAAGGTTCAGTACGTTGCTACAGCAGCTAACTTTAAGAAAGCGGGACTTGAATATACCGGAGCACTGAACGTTCTTCAGATTATATTCTCTTATGATTATTTATGGATTAATGTAAGAGTAAAAGGAGGCGCTTATGGGGCTATGTGTGACTTCACAAGAAGTGGGCTTGCATTTATGACCTCATATAGAGATCCTAATCTCGGTGAGACATATCAGATATATAAAAATGCTGCAGACTATGTGGAGAACTTTGACTGTTCTGACAGGGATATGGTTAAGTATATCATCGGAACAGTTGCCAAGATGGATGCTCCGCTTACTCCTGCTATGGAAGGTGTGTTCTCATTTGGATGTTACATATCAGAGATAACTGATGAGGAAAGACAGAAGTCGAGAGATGAGGTTCTTTCTGCAACTCAGGAAAAGATACGAAATCTTGCTCCTTTTGTGAAAGTGCTGTCGGATAGCGACGTTATATGCGCAGTAGGAAGTGAGGATAAGATAAATGAATCCTCAGAACTCTTTAAGGAGATAACTAAATTATTTTAAATTATCACGAGATAAAGACTCCTGATATTAATGAGGTACAAAATGTCAGATAACAAATTTAAGTCAGGTTTTGTAGCGATACTTGGCCGTCCCAATGTAGGAAAATCGACAATAATGAATCATCTGGTTGGCATGAAGATTGCGGCCGTATCAAAGCGTGCCCAGACAACAAGAAAAAAGATTCAGACAGTATACACTGATGACAGAGGACAGATAATTTTTCTTGATACACCTGGTGTTAACAGGGCTGAGACAAAGCTTGGTGAATATATGATGGATGCTGCTGTTGATTCGTTAAAGACAGCTGATATCATTATGTGGATAGTTGAACCGTCTACATTTATAGGTACAGGCGAAAGACTGATAGCTGAAATGATAGGTAAAACAGTAAGAAGTCTCAGGTCCAAAAAAGAACAGGATGAGGATGGCGCTGTTAATTGTCCGGTCATCCTAGTGGTTAATAAAGCAGATACAGCAGATGATGCACATATAGAAAAAACATTTGAAACCTATAATGCTTATCTTGAAGAAAATGAAGAACTGTCATTTGATGAAAGAATCGCGGTATCGGCTACTGAAACTACGAACCTTGATCAGCTGATGCAAAGAATATATGATATGCTTCCGGAAGGTCCTATGTACTATGACGAGGAAACTATTACTGATGAGACAGAGAGGGAGATAGCGGCAGAATACATTCGTGAGAAATGTCTTCGTAACCTCGATAAGGAAATACCTCACGGTATAGCTGTAATAGTTGATAAGATGAAGACAAGACCGGATAATTCGCTTGTTGATATAGATGCAACTATTATCTGTGAGAAAGAAAGTCATAAGGGTATAATAATAGGAAAAAATGGCTCGATGCTTAAGAAAATCGGCATTGAGTCAAGACGTGATATAGAAAGCATGCTTCAGATGAAGGTAAATCTCAAACTGTGGGTTAAGGTTCGACCGGGATGGCGTGATAAGACTATATATCTGGATGAATATGGCTATAAATCGTAGCAGTATAAAAGGATAATTCTATGTATGAAAATGTCACTGTTAACGGAATAGTTCTGGATACTTCACTTCTGAAGGAATATGACAAAAGGCTTGTAATACTTACTTCGGAGCTTGGAAAGATTACTGTTTTTGCTAATGGTGCCAGAAGAAAGAATTCTCAGTTTACAGCTGTTAGTCAGAGATTTGTTATGGGATGCTTTACAGTTCGTCCCGGCAGGAATTCATATACTCTGGTCAGTGCTGATATCAAAGAGAATTTTATGGAATTATCCGGTGACATAGAGAAGATGGCTTATGCATCCTATGCATGTGAAGTTCTTCAGGATTTTTCAGAAGAAGGTATAGGAGCAAAGGATGAACTGAATCTTCTGTATGTTACATTTAGAGCTGTTATAAATGCAAGACAGGATTTGAGACTCATAAAAACAGCTTTTATACTTAAGCTTATGGATATTGAAGGATTGGGACTTCAGATGGAGCGGTGTGTAAAGAGTGATATCACTGAAGGTCTCCATCATATAAGTCTTAAGGATGGCGGACTTATCTCAGATGCTGTTATGGCTAATGTAACAGGTGCAAGACCTATCTCAGATGATGCTATATATGCGGTACGGTTTATTTTCAGCAGAGACATAGCTTCTGTTTACAGTTTTGATATATCCATTTCCGTTTTGGACGAGATAGAAAAGCTTGCAGATGATTATCTGGCGATGCATTCAGAAAGAAACTATAAATCGCTTGATATTTTAAAAGGATTACTTTAAATTAGTTCTTTCCTTCATATTATTTTTATGTTAGAATCATACACTGTTGAATAATTCTATGGGTTTGCCCCAAATATATATAAAAGGCGTAAATAATGAGTACAAAAAAGAATATATACAGATTAGGACTATCTATTGCTTCACTCTTAATGTTGAGCGGATGTTCGCTGTTTAATAAGCAGGAAGAGGAAGAGGTAGAACCGGGAGTAAATAATGCTTCCACTATAGGAGATATTGATACAAATACCTTGAAGCTTAGTATGAATGGTTCCATAACAGAGATATCGTGTGAGAACTATAAGGAGGCTAATATTGACGTATCAAGTCTCGAGCAGCATGTTAAAACAGAAATAGATAATTATAATTCAGAACGTGGAGCAAGCAAGATTTCACTTGTTGAGTATAAAGAAGAAAATGGAGTTGTTAAAACAGCCATTCAGTACAGTGATCTTGATACTTATAATGAGTTTAATAATACAGATTATACACTTTCTCTTTATTCTGTGGCTGAGGTAGACAGAATTGCAAAAGAAGATGTAAAGAAAAATGCTGTCAAAAAGGTTTACATAAGTGATACAAATCTTGATGATATTTCAGAGGAAGAGCTTGCTGCTGCAGGATATACGCTTGAAGAAATAAAGGCTAAGCAGGAAGAAGAGAAGAAAGCTGAGACTGCTACTGAGACAGATGCGGTTGCAACACTTACAGATGCATCTGGAAATGTATCAGAGTCAGGAGATATTACAGATACGAGCCTTATGATGCTCACTACTAATTCCGATGTGAATATCGCTATTAACAGTGGAACAGTTCTGTATGTAAATAGATATGCTGAAATAATAAATGATACAACTGCAGACCTTAAGGGAAATGGAACAGCAGTTGTTATATATAAGTTTAATTATTAATTATAGAGGAGAGTTGTTATGGAAAAACAGGATAAAACCATGGACAAGATAATATCCCTTGCAAAAACCAGAGGATTTGTATATCCGGGCTCAGAGATATATGGTGGTCTTGCAAATACCTGGGATTATGGAAATCTTGGTGTAGAACTTAAGAATAATGTAAAGAAAGCGTGGTGGAAGAAATTCATCCAGGAAAATCCATACAATGTCGGAGTAGATTCTGCGATACTTATGAATCCTCAGGTATGGGTTGCTTCAGGACATCTCGGAAGCTTCTCTGATCCTCTTATGGATTGTAAAGAGTGTCATGAAAGATTCAGAGCAGATCAGGTAATTGAAGCATTTGCTGCAGAGAATGGTATTAGCCTTGATTCATCTGTAGATGGATGGTCTAATGAAGAGATGGAGAAGTTTATTGAAGAGCATAATGTTCCTTGTCCATCTTGTGGAAAACATAATTTTACAGGAATCAGACAGTTTAATCTTATGTTCAAGACATTTCAGGGTGTAACTGA
>DOVG01000051.1 GCA_003520205.1 Lachnospiraceae bacterium | reverse complement strand
AGCTTTATATATGTACTGGATATCTACCTCTTCACAGAATTCTTTTACTCTGGGTTCATCATTATTAGATACAAAGCATATTTTGAAACCGATATCTTTTAGTCTGCTTAAAAGATTTCTTGATTTTTCGTCATTCATTTCATCATGAGGGACTAAAGTGTTATCGATATCAAATATTATCCCTCTGTAACCTAAATCATAATACTTTTTAAAATTTATATGATATGTTGAATCATAGTATTCTGTTGGATATAGTATAAAAGACATTTGCTACCTCTGATTTAATTATTTTAACCTTCTTTTAATTATAAATATACTAATTGAAAAACTTATAAACTTCTTCAGCACTTTTTTGGTTCATACCTTCTATTGCAGTTAGTTCTTCCAGAGAAGCATTTTTTATTGCATCTATTTCTTTAAAATAGAGTAGAAGGGCTTTTCTTCTTTTGGGACCGATTCCCGGAATATCATCTAATATGGATCTGGTCTGTTCACTGCTTCTTAACTGCTTGTGATAATTAATTGCAAAACGATGTGTTTCATCCTGAAGAGCAGTTATCATGTGAATAGCTTCGCTGCCTTTTTGGAAGTCTATTTCCTGTTCTTTATATATAAGTGCTCTTGTTCGGTGATTATCATCCTTGACCATTCCGCAGACCGGTATATCAAGACCGAGACTATCCATGATCATTTCTGCTATATGTATCTGACCTTTACCGCCGTCCATCATTATAACATCAGGATAATCTCCAAGCTTATCATTTGTGAAACGTCTTGATAATACTTCTTTCATGGAACCGTAATCATCAGGACCGTCTATTGTTTTAAGTCTGAATTTTCTATATGCATTTCGCTTTGGCTTTCCGTCTACAAAGACTACCATGGATGCAACAGAGTGGTAACCGGATATGTTGGATATATCATAGGCTTCCAGTCTTTTGACATTTTCAAGACCAACTATATCGGCTATTTCCTGACATGCACCGGTTGTTCTTTTTTCAACTCTCTTAATTCTTTCGATATCCTGAGAGAGTATCAGACGGGCATTGTCCTCAGCCAGCTTTATCAGACCCTTTTTTTCTCCTTTTTGAGGAGTCTTAATGATAACCTTCTGACCTTTACGTTCTGACAGATACTCTGTTATTATATCATCCTTTGCGGGTGGAATAACAGTAAGAATTTCTTTTGGAATAAATGGAATTCCGATATAGTACTGTTTTATAAATTCAGTCATTATTTCTGAATCCGAATCACTTTCTTCGGCACTCATATGATGGGCTTCTCTGCCTATAAGTGTTCCGTCCCTTACAAAGAATATTGAAACTACGATATCTGTATCGTTTCTTGCAAGTGCAATAATATCTCTGTCTTCACTGCTTATGTTATTAACTCTTTGCTTTTCAGATATCTTATTGATACTGTCAATCAGATCCCTTGTTTCGGCGGCTGCTTCAAAGTCAAGCTCCTCAGCCTGTTTTTTCATCTGATTTTTAAGCTCATTTAGTACTTCTTTTGTGTTGCCATTTAGAAAGCCGGCGGCTCTATCGACTAAAGACAGGTATTTTTCCCTTGAGATGTGTCCTGTACAAGGGGCGTCACATTGACCTATCTGATGATAAAGACAAGGTCTTTCTTCAGGTTGGGATGCATCTAATTTTTTTGTACAGCTTCTTAGCCTGAAAAGTTTTTTTATAAGCTTGATAGTATCATGAACAGCTTTTCTATCTGTATATGGGCCAAAATACAGTTCATTATCCCTGCGCATCTGATGACTCATCATGATTCTTGGGAAATCTTCGCTGATACTGATTTTAATATATGGATATCCCTTATCATCGGTCATGAGTGTGTTATATTTTGGTCGGTGTTCTTTTATTAGATTACATTCCAATACCAGAGCTTCCATCTCGGATGCTGTAATTATATATTCGAAATATTTTATATGAGATACCATTCTAATGATTTTAGGAGAATCATTATGTCCATGGCCGGCTCTGAAGTATTGTCTTACTCTGTTGTGAAGATCTGTTGCTTTTCCCACGTAAAGAATTGCCTCGTTTTCGTCGTGCATTATATAGACGCCGGGGCTGTGTGGTAATTTAGTCAGTTCTTCTTCAATATCAAATATTTCCATAGTAGAAAATATAACATATTTATGTTAGAATATCTACACAAAGCTTGCTTATCAGGAGGTTACATGAAAGAAGAATACAGTATAACTCTTACAGAGTTTATCAATAAGATGAATCTTATAAATCATACTCCGGATATAGATACAGATAAAATCAAGATAAGTGATCCGGACATTAACAGACCAGCACTTCAGCTTGCTGGTTTCTTTGAGCATTTTGATACTACAAGAGTTCAGATATGCGGAAATGTTGAACATGCCTATATAGCAGACATGCATACAAGGGAAGAAAATGTAGAGATATTTGATAAGCTTTTCAGTTTTCCTATTCCATGTCTTGTTTTTTGCAGAGACATAGAGCCTTATGATTTTATTATCGAATCAGGTAACAGACATAATATTCCTGTTCTGACAAGTAGTGCAACTACTTCATCATTCGTTCATGAAACTGTTAGATATCTTCATGAAGAATTAGCGCCAAGAATATCTATACATGCTGTTCTTGTTGATGTTTTTGGTGAAGGTGTTCTGATTATGGGCGACAGCGGTATAGGTAAGTCTGAAGCAGCTCTCGAACTTATTAAGAGAGGACACAGACTGGTTGCTGATGATGTAGTAGAGATAAAGAAGATAAGTGATGAACAGTTAATCGGAGAATCACCTGAGATAACAAGACATTTTATTGAGCTTAGAGGTATTGGTATCATAGATGTTAAAACCATGTTCGGTGTCGAGTGTGTTAAGATATCTCAGCAGGTAGATCTTGTTATTAAGCTTGAAGAGTGGGATAAAGATGCTAATTATGACCGTCTAGGTCTTTCTGATAATTACGTAGAAATACTGGGTAACAAAGTTGTTTCTCATTCTATTCCGATTCGACCGGGTCGTAATCTTGCGATTATAGTTGAATCAGCTGCGGTAAACCACAGACAGAAGAAGATGGGATATAATGCGGCTCAGGAAATGTATAACAGAGTGACCAGAGGTTTACAAAATAAAGATTAATGCGGAGGTAGAAACGTGGCTAAATATGTATTCGGTGTAGATATCGGTGGAACAACAGTAAAGATAGGATTTTTTTCTACTGAAGGTGAGCTCCTTGATAAGTGGGAGATAACTACCAGAAAGGATGAGGGAGGAGCATATATTCTTTCTGATATAGCTGCTTCAATTGAATCAAAGCTTTCTAAAGATGGAATAGATAAGGCAGATGTAAAGGGAGTGGGAATGGGAGTTCCTGGCCCTGTTAAGGATGATGGTACAGTTATCAAATGTGTCAATCTTGGCTGGGGTGTTTTCAATGCGGCTGAAGAGCTTGCTTCCCTGCTAGGACTTCCTGTAAAGGCTGGAAATGATGCAAATATGGCTGCTCTTGGTGAATATTGGCAAGGTGGTGGAAAAGGATATAAGAATGTTATAATGGTTACTCTTGGTACAGGCGTAGGCGGTGGTATCATAATAAATGGTAAGATGCTTGCTGGTGTAAATGGTGCCGGTGGAGAAATAGGCCATATGACTATTGATCTTGATGAGCAGGATGTATGTAATTGTGGTAAGAAAGGATGCCTTGAACAGTATGCTTCAGCAACTGGAATTGTGCGACTTGCTAACAGAGCTCTTCAGACTTCCACAAAGTCTTCAAAGCTTAGAGAATTAAAGTATATATCAGCAAAAGAGATATTTGACGCTGCAAAAGGTGGAGATAATCTTGCTTCTGAACTTGTTGAAGAGCATGGAAGAAGACTTGGACTTGCCCTTGCAAATGTTGCCTGTGTAGTTGATCCTGAAGTATTTGTTATAGGTGGCGGAGTATCCAAAGCAGGTGATATTCTGATTAACACAACTGCAAAATATTTCCAGGAATATTCTTTCCATGCATGCAGAAATACAAAATTTGAGCTTGCAACTCTTGGGAATGATGCGGGAATGTATGGAGGAGCAGCTTCTATTCTGTAGATGATGGATAGTGATTATTTACAGTAAAAGCACTAAATATCGCATTTTTTTAATAAAAATACATATTGAAAAATAAAACTCTACAATGTAGTATAGTACATTGTAGAGTTTTAATGTTTAAGGATTATACTTATGAATTATGAACTTATTGAAAAAGAACCAATGAGTAAGCATACCACATTTAGAACGGGTGGTAATTGCAACAGGTATTATAAAATATATAATCGTGATGGATTATTAGAGGTTATGAACATCTGTAATCAGTCAGGTGAGAAGCCTCTGGTTATAGGAAATGGAAGCAATCTTCTTATATCTGATGCGGGTATAGATGTTCCTGTTATAGATCTTAAGAATGCATTTGATGAAATCAGGGTAGACGGTAATCGTCTTTATGCCGGAGCTGGAGCTGTTCTTTCAAAGGTGTCTATGACGGCATATGATAATTCGCTTTCAGGTCTTGAATTTGCTTTTGGTATTCCTGGTACTGTAGGTGGTGCTGTTTACATGAATGCCGGAGCCTATAATGGCGAGATAAAAGATGTTGCTGTAACTGTAGATATATTTAAGAATGGCGAGTTTATAACTGTTTCAGCTGATGAAATGGAATTTTCTTATCGTCATAGCAAGGCTATGGAGGATGATTCCATTATATTAGGTGTTACATTTGAGCTTAACTCTAAGGACAAGGTCGACATCAAAAATATGATGGATGATTTTACTGAGAGACGTAAGAGTAAACAACCGCTTGAATATCCAAGCGCCGGATCTACATTTAAAAGACCGCAGGGCTTTTTTGCAGGAAAGCTTATAATGGATAGCGGTTTATCTGGCAAGAGAATAGGCGGTGCCATGGTAAGTCCTAAACATTGCGGTTTCATAATTAATTATGAAAATGCTACTTCCCGGGATATATATGATCTTATCAGATATGTTCAGGATGAAGTCTTTGATAAATTTGAAGTAAGGCTTGAAACAGAAGTAAAGCTTATAGGTGAGTTTTAGATAAAAGGGAGTTTGTGGGGTGCGTTTTGTAATTGTAACCGGTATGAGTGGTGCCGGTAAGTCGACTGCTTTAAAATCGCTGGAAGATATGGGGTATTTTTGTGTTGATAATCTTCCGGTTGCTTTAATTGAAAAGTTTGTTGCTCTTTCCATAGATAATAATTTTGAGAATGACAAAATAGCTATTGGAATAGATATTCGAAGTGGTGAAGCACTTGGCGAACTTAGTATTTATCTGAATCGTTTACGTGAAAATAAATTTACATTTGAGATACTTTATCTTGATGCTTCTAACAAGGCTCTTCTTAAAAGATATAAAGAAACGAGAAGAGAACATCCGCTTCAGAGGGGCAGAACTCTTGAGGATGGAATTAACGAGGAAAGAAGCAAGATTGATTTTTTGAAGAAGCTTGCTGATTATACTATAGATACTTCAGTACTGCTTTCGAGGGAGCTTAAAGCTGAAACTGTTAAGATATTCTCGACAGATAAAGATTATTCTAACATGATAGTTACTATTATGTCGTTTGGTTTTAAGTTTGGTATTCCGCAGGATGCTGATTTTGTATTTGATGTCAGGTTCATGCCTAATCCTTATTATGAAGAGAGTCTTCGCAGGAAGACCGGAAATGACGCTGATGTCAGAGCATATGTGATGAATTCTGAAGGCAGCAGACAGTTTATGGATAAACTGAGTGATCTTATAAAATTCACGACAAAGCAGTTTATTGAAAATGAAGACAGACATCAGCTGGTTATTGCTATTGGCTGTACCGGCGGAAGACATAGATCAGTTACAATAGCTAATGAGTTATATCAGGAAATGTCAGATCTGCCTTATTCCGTAAGGGTATTTCACAGAGATATAGCAAATGATACTTATGTAAAAGGTGAAGCTTAATGTCATTTTCATCAGAAGTGAAATCAGAACTTATAAGTGTGATTCCTCGAAGTATGCATTGTAAATATGCTGAACTTGCTGGTATAATTGCAGTTAATGGTCGAATTGAAGAAACAGAGGAAGGGGAAAGATTTATTATAAGAGCCGAAAACGATGCTCTTGAAAATAAAATCCGTAAGCTTTCTTCCTTTGTTATATCTGAAGGTTCTGATTATCTTGAATTATTAAACGAAAAACTTCATCACAGAAAACTAATTATAAAGAATTCAGATATTAAGGATAAGTATTTTACTAAACTTAAACTGACTCAGAATATAAATCATATACTTGTAAATGATTTGCTCACTGAGAGAAGCTGTTGTAAACAGTCTTATTTAAGAGGTGCTTTTCTTGCTGGTGGTTCTGTAGGAAGCCCTGATAAGAATTATCAGCTCAGTATTATCTGCCGGGATAAAACTGAAACAGAGAAATTGTTAAGATTAGCGGACTCACTTCATTTGGCATTTAAGCTTCAAAAAAGAAATAATGGATACGCCGTTTATATTAAAGACGGAGATACTATATCCGGTTTTCTTGCAGCTGTTGGAGCAGCTAACTGTGTTATGGAATTTGAAAATGTTCGTATATTAAAGGACATTCGAAATAATGTAAACAGAGAAGTGAACTGTGATACGGCTAATATGGCTAAGACAGCTGATGCTGCAGCAAAACAGCTTGATGATATACGTTTTATTATTAAACAGGGGAGTTTTGATGAACTTCCGGATAACTTAAAAACTGTTGCTCTTGCTAGATTGGAATTTCCTTTGCTTTCTATCAAAGAGCTAGGTGAAGAACTATCACCCCAGCTATCCAAATCCTGTATAAATCACAGGATGAGAAAAATCAGTGCTATAGCTGATGCTCTCAGGAAAGAATGATAGTTTTATAATATTTTACATATGAGGAGAAATGATATGGTACAGAAGAAAATCACTGTTAGTATTCCTAAGTTTGATGAAGCTCGTCCAGTTGCTGAAATAGTTCAGACTGCAAGCAGATTCAGCAGTAATATGTATTTTGTTTCAGGCACTAAAAA
>DOVG01000100.1 GCA_003520205.1 Lachnospiraceae bacterium | reverse complement strand
AGAAGCGGAAAGTATGGTAAATATATGATGCGTGCTTCTGCATCTGCTCAGGTATCGGTGGATTATAAATCAGAAGAAGATATGGTCAGAAAGCTAAGTGTTCTTCAGAAGATATCACCAATACTTATGATTCTCATGGAGAATAAGGCAGAAGAGGATTCTACTCTTCCGGGAGTTACAGATAAGAAACATCTGCTCAGAATTCAGGAATGGGATGATCTGGATCCGGATAGAACAGGTTTTGTACCACATTCACTTTCGGAGGATGGATGGGAAGAGCTTCCACAGAATCAGCTTCTGGTGTATAAAAATGGAGAGCTTATATACGAAGGTGAGAAGCATGAATTTACATATGTGCATGATGAAGAAAAGATGAAGCTTATGTTTCTGGAGTATTCAGGTTTATAGTAAAATATGTAGCTGTAACAGGTCACCTGATTATTTCATGTATTATTTGAGAGAAAAAAATGATATAATGCTATAAGACTCGTGATTAACCAGACTTATAGCATTTTTTATTGATTTAGAAAGAGGATTTAATAGTTATGACACTTCAGCAATTAAGGTATGTGATAGAGATAGCTGATTCATCATCTATGAATGAAGCGGCTAAGAAGCTGTTTATATCTCAGCCCAGCCTGTCAGGGGCAGTAAAAGAGCTTGAGACAGAACTTGATTTTGAGATTTTTTTAAGGTCCAACAGGGGAATTATTCTCACACCTGAAGGAGAGGAATTTCTTGGATATGCCCGACAGGTTATAGATCAGTTTAATGTTTTAAGCAATCATTACATAGAGAAGAAGAAAAAGCATAAGTTCAGCGTATCTATGCAGCATTATTCCTTCGCTGTAAAAGCTTTTGTTGAAGTTGTTAAGCAGTACGGAATGGACAGCTTTGAATTTGCAGTCCATGAGACAAAGACCATGGAAGTGATAGAGAATGTCCGGGATTTTAAATCAGAAATCGGTGTTATATATATGAATGACTTTAACCAGAAGGTTCTAAAGAAGACGCTCTCTACAAATAATCTGGAATTTATAGAGCTTTTCACATGTGATACATTTGTCTATATGTGGAATAAACATCCTCTTGCCAAGAAGAAGAGTATATCGATGGAAGAACTGCAGGATTATCCTGTTTTATCTTTTGATCAGGGTAAGAGTGGCTCGCTTTTTCTTTCTGAGGAACAGCTTAGTACTTATGAATATTCAAAGAGTATTAAAGCAAATGACAGGGCAACGATGCTGAATCTTATGGTTGGTCTGAACGGTTATACACTTTGTTCCGGAATTATAAGCGAGGAACTTAATGGAGATTCTTATGTGGCGATTCCTCTTCAGGAAAGCGAGAAGATGCACATTGGATATATAAAAAGAAAGAATATAAGTCTTAGTGGAATCGGTAAGCTCTATGTAGAGGAACTGGCAAAGTATAAGGAGTATGCATATAATAGCCCGGCTAATTAAAATATATCAGCACTGGAATGATAGATGAGTAAGGGGGAAGGCATGAAGAAATACAGAGAAAGAAAAGGATTAAAGAGAAGGGTTCTCATAGTTGACGATGAAGAGATAAACAGAGATATTCTTGGAAATATACTGGGTGATCATTATGATCTCTCATATGCTGAAAATGGGGAACAGGCATATGAGATGCTTCATGAGAGAAGGGCTATGTATTCCCTTGTACTTCTGGATCTGTTGATGCCGGTTATGGATGGCTTTGAGCTTCTGGATAAACTCAAAAAAGAAGAGGATACACATGGTATACCGGTTATTGTGATGACTTCTGAGATAGAGGCAGAAGTAAAAAGTATTAAGCTTGGAGCAGCTGATTTTATCGCAAAACCTTATGATATGCCTGAAGTTTTACTTGCTAGATGTGAGAGGATAATTGAATTATACGAAGATAAAACTCTCATTAGTGCTGCTGAACGAGATGATCTGACAGGACTTTATTCAAGGGAATTTTTCTATGAATATATACGGCAGATAGAAAAGTATAATACGAACCGTGCGGTTGATGCTGTGGTGTTTAATATCGGACGATTTCGTATGATAAATGAGATGTATGGCAGGGAAGTGGGGGATAGTGTTCTTAAGAATTCGGTTGTAGCTATTATGCAGCTTTTTGAGGACTATTCATGTATAGGCTGCAGACTTGACAGTGATATATTCTTCTTGTATATAGACCATGTAGATGATATAGAAAGTGTATTCAGTGGTTTTCAGGAGAAGCTGGCCAGGCAGACAGGGATACCTCAGATAAGATACAGAGTGGGAGTATATCAAAATGCAGATAAGGCTTCTTCTGCGGAAGACTGGTTTGACCATGCTAAGTATGCGTGTGACAGTATAAGGGAAGATTATACCAGACAGATAGAATTCTACAATATAGAACAGAGTAAAAAGGAACTGTATCTTGAGAGACTTATAAATGATATGGAGGAGTCGATTAAGAATCGTGATTTTATTGTCTATTATCAGCCGAAGTATGATATAACAGGTGATAAGCCGTATCTGAGAAGTGCGGAGGCTCTTATCAGATGGAATCATCCTGAATTGGGAATGATAAGCCCGGGTGTATTCATACCTCTTTTTGAGAGTAATGGACTCATACAGAAGTTAGATCAGTATGTATGGCAGGAGGCGGCTGCTCAGATAAAGAAATGGAAGGATGAATATGGAGTTCTGCTTCCGATATCCGTGAATGTATCAAGAGTAGATATATATGACCCGGAACTGGAGAATAAACTTCTGTCACTCCTTGAGAAGAATGATATTACTGCTTCAGAGCTTAAGCTTGAGATAACAGAGTCAGCTTATTCGGAAAATGCAGACAGGCTTATAGAGGTGGTAAATAGTCTTAGAAGTAAAGGCTTCATGATAGAAATGGATGATTTTGGTTCGGGATATTCTTCTCTCAATATGCTGACAACTATACCGATAGACGTGCTTAAGGTTGATATGGTTTTTGTTCAGAATATGAATAAGGATGAGAAGAGCCTGAAGCTGGTTGAACTGGTGCTTGATATAGCTAAATTCCTTGGTGTACCGGCTGTAGCAGAAGGAGTTGAAAATGAAAGCCAGTTGAATCAGCTTAAGAGTATGGGGTGTGATATCATACAGGGATATTATTTCTCGAAACCTGTCCCACCAGAAGAATTTAGTCAGTTTTT
>DOVG01000111.1 GCA_003520205.1 Lachnospiraceae bacterium | reverse complement strand
TTTGCAAATAATTAAAAATTTTGTTGACAAACCTATTCTTCATAAGTATAATATGTCGAGTGTGGTTTGAAACCAAGTTTTGTTTAAGGAGGTGTAATCGGTATGTCAATTTGTCCAAAGGGAAAAATATCTAAAGCTAGACGTGATAAGAGAAGAGCTAACTGGAAGATGTCTGCTCCAACCCTTGTAAAATGCAGCAAGTGCGGAGAACTTATGATGCCTCACAGAGTATGTAAGAACTGTGGCTCTTACGGTCAGAAAGAGATAATTGCAGTAGATTAATTATTAGATATTTATATGATAAATGAAGAACAGGTCATTTTGATCTGTTCTTTTTCTTTTACTTGAAAAAACTTAGCATATAGTCTACAATGATAAGGTTAAATTAGCCAAAGGTGGGTAAATATATGATAAATATAGTTATCGATACAATCGGTGGTGACAACGGCGCTGCAGTTTGTGTAAAAGGCGCGATAGAAGGACTTAAACAAAATGAAAATGTAAAACTGTTTCTTACCGGTCATAAGGAAGAAATAGATGGATTTCTAAGTGAGTTTGAATATGATAAATCCAGAGTAGAGGTAATAGACTGTTCGGAGGAGATTGATCTCAACGAACCGCCTGTTCATGCTGTCAGAGAGAAGAAGGATTCATCCCTTGTTGTGGGGCTTAACCTGGTAAAGGAAGGAAAGGCTGATGCTATTATCTCAGCAGGAAGCACAGGAGCTATACTTGCCGGTGGTCAGTTCGTTGTTGGAAGAGCTAAAGGGGTTAAGAGAACTCCGCTTGCTCATCTTCTTCCTACTGCTACAGAACCATCTCTACTCCTTGATTGCGGAGCTAATGTCGATGTAAAGCCTGAAGTTCTTGTTCAGTTTGCGCAGATGGGTTCTATCTATATGGAATGTGTATGTGGCATAGATAATCCTAAGGTTGCTCTTGCAAATATAGGTCTTGAAGAAGAAAAGGGTAATTCTCTGGTTAAAGCAGCAAATAAAATGCTGAAAGAGAATGAAAGCATAAACTATAAAGGATACATAGAAGCCAGAGCCATACCGTATGGCAAGGCTGATGTTGTAGTTGCTGACGGATTTGTTGGCAACACTATTATAAAACTATATGAAGGATTATCAAAGATGATCCTTAAGGAATTAAAAGGTGCCTTTTTATCTTCTTTTTCCAGCAAGGTAGGAGCTTTACTTGTTAAGAAGAATATGAAGAAGACACTTAAGAAATTTGATGCATCAGATAAAGGAGGCGCACCGCTTCTGGGATTAAAAGGTCTTGTAGTAAAGATACATGGTAATTCCAAGGAGGGCGAGGTTATATCTGCTATAGCCCAGTGTGTTTCATTTGTTGAGAATGATGTAAATGGAAAAATTATTAGAGGTTTTGAAGATGCGTAAAAGTGATTATTCTGAACTTGAGGAAATACTTGGTTATAAATTCAAAGATAGATCACTTCTGGATACTGCATTTACCCATAAATCCTTTTCAAATGAATCTTCTGAGAAGGCTCATTCCTATGAGCGTTTTGAATTCTTGGGAGATGCTATTCTTGAATTTGTTACCAGTAAGGAACTGTTTCTTGAATATCCCGAAAAAACAGAGGGTGAACTTACCAAGCTTCGTGCAAGTCTGGTCTGTGAATATACCTTATCTCAGATAACCAAGAATCTTGGATTTGGTGACTATCTCTATTTGAGTCATGGTGAAGAGATAACTGGAGGAAAAAACAGACCATCTATTCTTTGTGACCTGTTTGAATCAGTGCTTGGAGCGATATATCTGGATGGTGGTATTGATGAGGCCGAGAAGTATATAAAGAAGTTTCTTCTGAGTGATATAGAAGGAAAGTCTACATTTTATGATGCCAAGTCAATTCTTCAGGAATATGCACAGGGAAATGGACTGAAGCTGGACTATCGTCTTATATCCACACAAGGTCCCGAACATAACAGAGTATACAGAGTTGTGGCAAGACTTCAGGGCGAAGAGTACGAAGAGGGAACTGGTCCGACTAAGAAGATGGCAGAACAGGTTGCTGCCCATGAAACTATCAACAGGTTAGGTATTGAGTAATGTATTTAAAAAGCATAGAGGTAAATGGTTTTAAATCCTTTGCAAATAGAATAGATTTTAAGTTTGAAGAAGGAATAACCGGAATAGTTGGACCAAATGGTTCGGGAAAGAGTAATGTTGCAGATGCCGTAAGATGGGTTCTGGGTGAGCAGAGTGCTTCAAAGCTTCGTGGTTCCAAGATGGAAGATGTTATCTTCTCAGGAACAGAGCTTAGAAAGCCACAGGCAGCAGCATATGTAGCAATTACACTGGATAACTCAGATCATAGTCTTCCTATAGATTATAATGAAGTAACTGTTGCAAGACGTGTCTATAGGTCTGGTGAAAGTGAGTATCTGCTAAATGGAAATGTAACGCGTCTGAAGGACATAACATCCATGTTTTTTGATACAGGTATTGGTAAAGAAGGCTATTCTATTATAGGACAGGGTCAGATAGAAAGAATTCTTTCAGATAAACCTGATGACAGAAGAGCACTCTTTGATGAAGCTGCCGGTATAGTTAAATATAAAAAGAATAAGCAGATAACAGAGAAACAGCTTGATAATGAGCATATAAGTCTGAACAGAGTTAATGACATTTTGTCCGGACTTGAAGAAAGAGTAGAACCTCTGAGACAGCAGTCTGAGAAGGCGAAAATATATCTGGAGTTAAAGGATAGACAGAAAACTCTGGATATTAATTCTTTCCTTATAGAGATAGATAAGATAAGAGCTAAACTTGATGAGAATCAGGAGAAGCTGAATATCACAGAGTCTGATACGGCCAGACTTCAGGAGGAATTCGACTTTACAAAGGCTGAGTATGAGAGGCTAGAGCAGACTCTTGAAGAGATAAACGAGAAGATAGATGAGCTAAAAAACAGTATAAGCGAAAAGAAGCTTGAAAATGAACGTGCTGATGGTGAAATCAGGGTTATAAAGGAAAGAATATCATCAGAGGGTGTTATTAATGCTGAGATAAATGCTCAGATTGACAGACTGTCAAAACGTCTCGAAGAACTGGAAAAAAATAAGAACGAATTAGAAGATAAGAAGAAAACTGTTGAAGAGGAATTAAAAGAAAAAGAAAAGAAAGCGTCAGAAACAGATAAAGAAAGAATAAAAGCTGAAGATGAAGAAAATGAGACTGCAGCAAGAATTGAAACTGCTAAGTCGGATATCATTGAATTCATAAATGAAGGTGGTAATCTCAAGGAGAAGATAGCCAGATATGATACTATGCTTGAGAACATCAATCTTCGTAAGACGGAACTTAAATCAAAGCTTCTTCAGGATAAGAGTGAGGAAAGTCTGATTCTCGCAGAGAAGAAGAATCTTGAAGAAGAAAAGAGTACAGTAGATGAATCAATAGAGAAAAACAGAGTTAAGTTATCCAAGTGTGAGAATGAACTCAGGACTGTTTCAGACAGATCTACGACAGTAAAAAATGATATACAGAAATATAGCCAGAATGTTATAAGCCTTAAATCCAGATATGAAAGTCTTCGTAATCTGACCGAACGATATGAAGGTTATGGTCAGAGTATCAAGAAGGTTATGGAAAGAAAGGAGAATAACAAGAAAGTTATAGGTGTTGTTGCCGATATAATTGAGGCACCGGCTGAATATGAAACTGCTATCGAAACAGCACTTGGAGCCAGCATTCAGAATATTGTTACAGAAGACGAGGCTACTGCAAAAGAAATGATCAGCTATCTGAGGACAAATAAACTCGGTAGAGCTACATTTCTTCCTATTACAAGTATAGTAAAAAGAGGTTCTGCCAACCCGGATGCTCTTAGAGA
>DOVG01000294.1 GCA_003520205.1 Lachnospiraceae bacterium | reverse complement strand
CCGGAAGAATATATAAATGCTCTTTTTGCTGATTTTGATATGAAATCAGATATAGAGATGATAGCAGATTAGAAATCAGATTTCAGATAATCGGAAGTCTATTATTTATAAGGTTAAATCTATTTATAAGTTTTTTACAGGTGTTATATATGAATGATGAGATAACTGAGGTTCTAAATAATAAATTACCGAATAAAGTAACTGTGGAAAGTCTGGAAAAAGAGAAAGTCGAAGAAGTAGCTGAAGAAGCTGTGTCGAAAGACGATAAAACGACTGATGTGCTGGAAAAACAAGATGATAAAACGACATCTGACGATGTTTCGCAGGATGACAAAACAACAGATATTCTAAAAAAGACAGATGATGAATTATCATCTGAAGACTCTGATGTACCAAGTGCTGAAGTTCTTACGAAAGCATACGATATAATTGAGAAAGAAAAGAGAAAGAAAAGAATATTGTTTATTGGTGCAGGTTCGATTCTTGCTATATTTCTTATAGGTATTATATTTGTCAGTATTTTATCTACGCCTGGTTTTCCGGACGGATCCAGTATGAAGCTGGTTCATGCTTTTGATGTCTATAGATTGTCGTGGGATACATCAAAGACTGGTAAGGCAAAAGAATATATAGTTGAAATATATGATGGTACGCGTCTTGAGCCTACTGAAATGGAGTTAAAGAAGAATAAAGAGTCTCTTCTTTATTCAGATGATGTTTTGAAGAAGGAAGATTCGGCATCATCTATTGCTGAAATCAGCCTGCCGGGTGGCTCTATAAAAGGCAAGAAGATTATTATATATATAAATTCTGAAAAGAAGATACATTTGTTCGGTAAAGAGATAGTTAAAAAGGGAAAGTCACCTCTTATTGCAAAAGTAGCAATTGATGAAGCAGTTGATTATAATATAGGAACAGATGTAAATATAGAAGAAAGCAGTATTACATTTACTACCGGAAAAGGAAGCCCTGAGAAGTATTCATTATATGTAAAAAAAGAAGGGACTGCTCTGAATACGAGTACTGATGCATCGTCCGGCGATGCTGAATCCGACGACGTATTTAAGCTGCTTGCAAATGGAAAAGTTGATGGTGATAATGTTCAGGCAAAAGTTGTATTTGGTACAAAGGACTTTCCACTGCCTGAAACTGGTGAGACTTATATTTTCCAGATAAAGGGCGAGACAGTAAGTGGTCCGCTTACATATACAGATTTGAATTATAATGATATATCTATGGACCGTAATGGTTTCCTTACCAGCAGTATAGCGGTTAATACTACAGATGATGGTAATAACAGATATACATTTACCTGGAATGAAACCAAAGGAAATGGATATAAGCTGTCTGTATGGAGTGATATGGAGCAGCAGTGGTATGAGCTTAAGTCATTTGGAGTAACTGATGAGAGAACATATACTACAGAAAAGCTTAAACCATGTATAGATGCAAAGTATCGTATAGAAGCTATCAGTGAGCCGGGAGCGGCTGAACTGGAAAGTGTTCAGGAGATATCGATACGTACAAAGCCTTCTATTCAGTATGCAACGGTATGGCCAACTATGGAGCTTCCTGTATATAAGAACAGTATAGGAGACGAGCAGGTTGGTACGGTAAGTCTGCTTCATGGAATGACAGTTTTGGATGAGAGTGATGGTAGATTTCATGTAAGAACAGGAATGGGAGATAATGCCGAAGAAGGATATATCGAAGCCATAAAGTGTCTTGTAAATCTTCCTGATTATATGGGGGATCTTTGCAAATATGATATAACTAATAGTTATTCATCAGGTCTCACAGCTCATGACTATGCTATTCCGGAATTATCCGGAACAACGGTATCAGGTTATGAAAATGTACTTCTTAGTGATGGAAGTTTTCTGGTTCCTGTACTTTATCCTGTAGCACAGAGTCTAGCGCGTGCGGGAGAGAGAGCCAGGGAGCAGGGTTATAAGCTTAAAATATACGATGCATATCGTCCTGCAGCATCTTCATCATCTATATATGAACTGACTAATGCTGCTATGGATTATGTACTTCCCGGTTCTACATTTTCAAATGTGTCATTAAAGGACTATATGGATGGAACCAGAGCGAGTGTCGTTTCACTTTCTGAGCTCAAGAATTCTAAAGAAGAGAAGAAAAAGAGCAAGAAGTCAAAGAAGAAAGATGAAAAGACTACTACAGAAGCCGCAAATGATAATATATATTCCAAAGCTATTCTGGGTAAGGGCGAATATAAACTGGATGATTTTATAGAACAGGGAGCATCTGCCCATAGCTATGGAACAGCACTTGATGTTTCATTAGTCAGACTGGATAATATGGAAGAACTCTCCATGCAGTCTCATATACATGACCTGAGCATTAATTCAACCCAGGGCTCTAATAATGAAAATGCAAATATGCTCAGAGATATCATGACAAGTGAGGGCTTCAGTGCAGCTACAACTGAGTGGTGGCATTTTCAGGATAATAATCCAAGAGATGAACTTGGCGCTGTTTCAGTTCAGGAAGGTGTGTCTGTAGAAGGCTGGAAGAAGGATGATCGAGGCTGGCGCTATAGACAGGCAAATGGAAATTACTATGTAGATACTACAGAAACTATCGGGGTAAAGACATTTACTTTCGATAAAGATGGATATACAGATATTAAGTAAAGAGGAAAAAGGGAAAATGATAACAAGAGAAAAGTTCGAAGAAGCTTATGAGATAGTCTCTAAGGTTGCCCGTAATACGGGACTTGTAGAGAGCGAGTATTTCAGTAATCTGACCGGAAATAAAGTATTTCTTAAGCCGGAGAATATGCAGCTTACAGGTGCTTATAAGATAAGAGGTGCGTATTATAAAATAAGTCAGCTGTCAGAAGAAGACAGAGAAAAGGGACTTATTACAGCATCAGCAGGAAACCATGCTCAGGGTGTTGCTTATGC
>DOVG01000036.1 GCA_003520205.1 Lachnospiraceae bacterium | reverse complement strand
ATTTTTAGTCTATCATATAACATTATTTTTATCAATTATTACTGATAGTGAGGGAAGAAATGACTTTGGCTGGAGCTATAGTTATAGGACTGATCATCGTCTTTGGTGCCGGTTTTATATACATAACAAGCAGAATTAATAGTTTGGAGATTGCATCTCGTGACAGGGGTGCCGAGATTGATTCCACCATCTGGGACAGAACCTTCAGACTCTCAAAAATGATCGAGGTTCTTAGAGATAAGGATATAGAAAATGATATAGATGTTCCGGACACAAATGCATTCGGACTCGGAAGCTCACCTATGATACAGTCCATGCGGGCTGAGCAGCTGGACAACGCTGATAGAAAGATTCGTAAGATTCTTAAGGAACATCCGGAGCTCATCAAGGAAGAAGAATTCCGAATAAATCTGGATAAGTTCAATACAGCACGTCAGGAGCTGTTTGCTTACAGTCTTGCATATAACAAATGTACCGGAGCTTATAACAGTTATATATCCAATATACCTGCAAGCTTTGTAGCTACACTTAATAAAAAGTCCGACAGACAGCTGTTCGGATATATATTCGCAGAATTAAAAGAAGAGCCGTAAAATATACAGCTCTTCTTTTTCTTATATGAAATCTATAGAACAGACGCTTATCTATTCCTATTTGTTCTTTGGTTTCTTCGTTGTTTCTTTTCTTAAGAAGTTGTCATAGCTTCCTGTAACCTTAAAGCTTCCGGGGATTACATAGTCAAGTGCCTGTGTTCCTGTGTGAACACTTGTGGTCTTGCCCTTCATGGTAAGCGCTATGATAACACCTACAAGAACACCCATAAATATCATGAATCCCATTCCAGCCCCTGTAAGACCTATCAGATGAGCTATAAGGAACATGAGTAGTCCAAGTCCACCAGCTGCTCCAAGAAGAACTCCCCAGAACTTACCCATGCTGCATGGAACATTTCCTACCAGCTTACCGGTCTGTCCATTCATGGCAAATGTATATTTATTTCCATTCCATACTGTATTCAGTATCCATACCGGAAGAAGTGCATATCTGTGCTTACAGTTACTAATCTTCACATCATGACTCTTCTCGGTAACACTATCGTAATTCTGAACTTTCTTTCTCAGAAGATCACGCGCTGTATTATCCATTCTCTTATCAGCACGAGGCTTACACTCCTCAGCCGTAACATCATATCTGTCTGCCAGATATCCTGCCATATAAGCAGCACTGTAAGGCACACCTGCCGTAAGGTCATAAGGCTCTATGGAATCCATCAGCTTATCATCCATTTTGTTGGATGCATCAGCAGGAATATCCTTGAACTTCATATCACCCTCACGCATTACATCATAGTAGCTGGTCTCCACATACTCATATGATGAGTCTTCTGTTTTATGTTCTTTCTTTGCATCGTAGTTTGCCTTTGCATGTACATCAGCATCAAACAGCCAGAAAGGAACATAAACACCTTTAAGCTCCTGTATATGGTTACCTGATTTGAATGCAGCCGGAGCGAGCTTTATCTTATTAACATGTTCTTTAAGAGCATCCGCTGCAGCATGCTTATTCAGCTTAAACGGAATAACTACATCAGGTCTAAGAGAGCCTTCAAACTTATTGGAAATAACTATCGGACTATCGCAGTATGGGCACTTGGTTGATGCCATATTCTTATCTCCGACAACTTCACCTCCACAATTCTTACATTCGTAAACTACCAGACCTTCCCCTTCGACATTCCACTGATTTTCCTTTGCCTTATAGTCAGAAGCTTTGTTTTCTTCACCTGCCGCAGCCTCAAATTCGCTTACATCATACTCTGCACCGCAGCTGGCACATACCAGCTTCTGCTTGCGTGAACTGAACTGAAGAGTCCCTCCACAATCTCTACATTTGTAATTATTAATCTCAGCCATAAATCCCCCTTTTTATTTCAGTTTTCCTGAACTCTTTATTTTAACTTTCATTCCAGAACTGTAATCCCTCATCTTTGACAGAAGATTCTTCTTAGCCTTCCCCTTCAGAATCTTCGGCTGGAAATCATTTGTATAGGATACTCCTGACAGTGAACACGGAATAATCTTTGCATCATTCTTCTTCTGAAGCTTTCCCTTCTTAACATAGAAAGTCTGCTGGAATATCATCGTATCCTTATCTTCCGGATCCATATTACCGCCAAAGCAGAAGTTTCCCAGACTGTAGACTATATATCTTCCCTTATACTTCTCCACTCCCTGAAGTACATGAGGATGATGTCCTATGACAAGATCTGCTCCCTGTTTTATGGCATATCTGCCCAGACTTTTTTGTTCCTCAGTAGGATAATAATCTCTTTCGATTCCCCAATGGAAGTTACAGATAATTATCTTAGCCTTCTTCTTTTTTGCCTTCTTTATTGCCGCCTTAACCTCGGCTTCTCCATCACCATCCAGCTGACTATAACCGATAAAAGCCACCTTTACGCCCTTAACTGTCTTATATGCAATAGTGGATTTATAGCAATACTTTATCTTATTCTTCTTAAGAGTTTTCTTCGTATCGCTGAAGCCCTGCTCACCAAAATCATAAGAATGATTATTGGCAAGAGTTACTACTTCTACAGATCCCTTCTTAAGTATCTTTGCATATTTTGCAGGTCCTTTAAAGGTAAATGTCTTATCCTGCCTGTCATTTGAATCTGTAAGGGTACCTTCAAAATTAACTATGGTAATATCATCCTTGGAAAAAACGGGTTTTACCTTTTTCAGAAAATATGATGCATTATGTTCATCATAGTAGCTGTTAAATGCTTCATTGTATCTGGAATCAACTCCCAGAGTACAGTCTCCTGCCGCACTTATGGTTATCGCTACTGTATCATCCTTTTTCTTTTTCTGGGTAGTCGCCTCCGTCACTGCTTCAGTAGTGTTTTCAGTTGTTGTTTCACTTACGGTTTCTTCAGAGACTACACTTTCCTTCTGTTCATCCGATGTTTCTCCGGCAGCTGTCACGCCATTTCCTGATGAAAAAGCAGAAATAATAAATCCAAGACAAAGAACAATGCCTAACTGTTTTATTATATTTCTTTTCATATCACTATCTCCATGAACTATGAATTTATGGATGTCAAAAGACAACCCTGACCCCTACGACATTATATCAAAAAAAGCAGATGTCAAAAACCCTTTTTCAACATCTACTTTTTTACATTCATCTATTTATTTTCTGTAAGTGATTTTCTGATTACACCCTTCGGATCTGTAATGAGAAGTCGAATCATCCATACAACAAGTCCAAGAGCAATAACTGATAGACCAAGAAATGCATCATTCAACATATCCATTGGTGCCGGACTAAAAAACTCTGCTTTCAACTCTACAAATTCAAATACAGCATCAATCATCCACATAAGCGCTGCTCCCCAGTACATGAAAATCAGCATTTCCAGTTTCATATCATTATCCTTACGGGTGTACCACTTAATGGTAACGAATATAGCTGCAAATATGGTTACTAATAATGTCATATCTTTATCTCCATACTAATATACTAATCTGCATAATATATGCTCGGAATCACTGTTCCTAAAACTATGCACTTACTTTGTTTTCTCTCTTAACTATGATATCAGCAGTCACGCAAATTCCAGCCCATACAACCGTTACTAAAACCGCCATGGCAACACCAACAGTCGCCATCTCATGCAGCATCGTCATCATTTCTGCCTTATCTGACATAGCAGTTAAAAATGGGAACCATGGAGTTACTTCTCCGTGCCATACATGTTCAAACATAAGAAGAAAGCTTCCTCCCCAAAGCATATATGAAAGCCATTTCAGCTTTCTGCTGAGCGGTATCTTTACAGCAGTTGTCTCCTCACTTTCTGGAGCTGCCTGTTCCTTCTTCTCTTCAATTTTCTCAACAGCTGTTACTACAGCAGCCTCTGCTGCGGATACTATAAAACACGCCATAATATACCTCCTTTTAGCTTAACATGACATATGGATAATTATAACATTTTTAATCCATATAAAAAACCCATTTTTTGCTATTTATTTGTTGAAAAATGGTAAACGATACTATTTCTTTATAACGGTCTCTATTAACTCATTATCAGCAGAACACATTTGCTATCATATAAACAGCCAGTGAGATAAGCCAGGCAAAGGCACATTGGGCAAGAGCTATGGTTATAGCCCATTTTGTTCCAAGTTCTCTCCTTACAGCTGCAATTGCTGCAACACATGGGGTATAAAGCAGACAAAATACCAGCAGTGCAAATGCTGATGCTATCGAAACTATTTCCGTAAGCATCTCTGTTGTTCCAAAAAGAACTGTAAGGGTTGATACAACACTTTCCTTAGCCATAAAGCCTGTGATAAGTGCTGTCGCTATCCTCCAGTCTCCATATCCCATAGGTCTGAAAACCGGAGACACCAGTCCTGCTACCTTGGCAAGCATACTTTCGTGAGGGCTCACCGCTATTCCCAGATGCATATTGAATGTTCTAAGGAACCATATAACTATAGATGCAATAAATATAACTGTAAATGCTCGAGTCAGAAAATCCTTTGCCTTTTCCCAAAGCAACTGAGCCACATTTTTAAATCCCGGCATACGGTAGTTTGGAAGCTCCATTACAAATGGAACCGCCTCTCCTCTGAAGGCTGTTTTCTTTAATATAAAAGCTGAAAACACTCCCATTATGATTCCAAACAGATATAGACCTACAAGTATCAGTGCTCTATGTGATGGAAAAAATGCTGCAACAAAGAATCCATATATAGGGAGCTTTGCCGTACAGCTCATAAACGGAATCATCAGTATGGTAAGTTTTCTGTCTCTTTTTGAAGGAAGTGTCCTGCTGGCCATAATGCCCGGAACAGAACATCCAAAGCCCACAAGCATAGGAACGATACTTCTTCCCGATAGTCCTATCTTTCTTAAGAGCTTGTCCATCACAAATGCTACTCTCGCCATATATCCTGTATCTTCCAGAAGCGATAAAAAGAAGAACAAAATAATAATGATTGGCAGGAAACTAAGTACACTTCCTACTCCTTTAAATATTCCATCAACTATCAGCGAATGGACCACTTCATTTACCTGCCATACACTGAGCATTTTATCCATCCAGGCAGTCAATGCATCTATACCGCTTTCCAGAAGTCCCTGCAAAGAAGCACCAATTACACTGAAGGTCAGCCATCCTACCAGAGCGACTATACCTATAAATGCCGGAACAGCTGTATATTTACCCGTAAGAATCTTATCTATCTTCTCGCTTCGTTCTCTCTCTTTACTCTCAACAGGTTTTACTACCGTTTCATCTACCAGCTTTCTGATAAAAGAAAATCTCATATCAGCCATAGCAGCGGCTCTGTCCAAGCCTCTCTCCTCTTCCATCTGAAGAATGATATGCTCAATCATTTCCTTCTCATTCTGAGAGAGTTTCAGTGCATCTATTACCCTTGCATCACCTTCGATTACTTTATTAGCAGCAAATCTTACAGGTATATCAGTACGCTTCGCATGATCTTCTATAAGATGCATGATGGCATGTATACATCTATGTACCGCTCCACCATGATCTGTCTCATCACAGAAGTCTTTTTTACCCGGACTTTCCTGATACTTTGCTACATGGACAGCATGTTCTATAAGTTCATCTACACCTTCATTCTTAGCAGCAGCTATAGGAACAACAGGAATCCCCAGAAGTTCCTCCATATCATTTATCCTGACCGACCCGCCATTTCCACGCATCTCGTCCATCATATTGAGTGCCAGAACTATAGGTATATCAAGCTCTATCAGTTGCATAGTGAGATACAGATTTCTCTCGATATTAGTCGCATCAACTATATTTATAATACCTTTTGGTTTTTCACCTATTATGTACTGTCTTGAAACTATCTCTTCTTCTGTGTAGGGAGAAAGAGAATATATTCCGGGAAGATCCACCACTTCTGTGTATGGCATATTCTTTATCGCGCCACTCTTTCTGTCTACAGTCACTCCCGGGAAATTACCTACATGCTGATTTGAACCTGTAAGCTGATTAAACAGAGTAGTTTTACCACTGTTCTGATTTCCGGCAAGAGCAAATGTTAGTACTGTATCGTCAGAAAGTGGATTCTCATGAACTTTATCATGATACTTTCCGTCCTCACCAAAGCCCGGATGTTCTCTATGGACACTTCTTTTCTTCTTCTTTGTATCGTCCTTTTTATCATTTAGAACTATCTCTATACTATCTGCATCATCAGCACGAAGAGTGAGCTCATATCCATGAATTCTGAACTCCATAGGATCGCCCATAGGTGCAAGTTTGATAAATGTTATCTCCGCTCCCGGTATCAGACCCATATCCA
>DOVG01000040.1 GCA_003520205.1 Lachnospiraceae bacterium | reverse complement strand
TGCATATCGCAAAGCGATATGGCTCAAGCAGTGTCCTCTCAGGCATATCACCTCGTGACAGCGAGTTTAAGCTCGTCGCGGAAATAATCTAAAAAAGTATACCTATATAGATAGAGGAATATATGAAAAAATATAATGTAACAGGTATGAGCTGTGCGGCATGTCAGGCAAGAGTTGAAAAAGCAGTATCAGAACTTAAAAATGTTGACAGCTGCAGCGTGAGTCTTCTTACTAATTCTATGGGAGTAGAAGGCACGGCATCTGATGAAGAGATAATAGAAGCAGTTGAAAGAGCGGGCTACGGCGCGTCTGTTTTTGGTGCAGATAATAAAGAAAATTCTAACACTACTGATGCTATGGAAAATGCTCTTCGTGATAAAGAGTCGCCTGTTCTTGTAAAGAGGCTTATTAGTTCTGCTATATTTCTTGTTATACTTATGTATTATTCTATGGGTCATATGATGTGGCACTGGCCGGTTATATTTCCAATATTTGAGAATCATGTGGCACTTGCTGTTTTTGAAATGCTGATTGCCATTATTATTATGGTGATAAATAAAAAATTCTTTATAAATGGTTTTAAGTCTTTATGTGCCGGTTCACCTAATATGGATTCTCTGGTTGCTCTGGGGAGTGGTGCTTCTTTTATTTATAGTCTTGTTGTCCTTTTTATAATGATTGATGCAATGGGAAAGGGCGACTCAGATACTCTTATGAAGCAGTCTATGAACCTGTATTTTGAATCTGCTGCAATGATACCTACACTCATTACCATAGGAAAGCTTCTGGAAGCCAAATCAAAAGGAAGAACTACTGACGCTATAAAGAGTCTGATAAGTCTTTCGCCCAAAGAGGCTGTTATTCTTGAGAACGGAAAAGAAATCAGTGTTTTGACCCAGGAAGTAAAAAAAGATGATATATATATTCTTAAGGCTGGTTCGGTAGTACCTGTAGATGGAATAGTATTAGAAGGAACATCAGCTGTAAATGAATCAATGCTTACAGGTGAAAGTATTCCTGTGGAGAAGGCTGCTGGAGACAGTGTATCTGCGGGTACCGTTAATACGAATGGATATTTAAAATGTAAAGCTACAAGGGTTGGCGAGGATACTACGCTGTCTGAAATTATCAGAATGGTAAGTGATGCAGCAGCTACAAAGGCTCCTATAGCAAGAATAGCTGATAAAGTATCGGCTGTATTTATACCTGTTGTTATTGTGATTGCTGTAATTACATTTATTGGCTGGATTATTAGTGGAGCAGACACAGGCTTTGCTATAGCCAGAGCTATTTCAGTTCTTGTTATAAGCTGTCCATGTGCTCTGGGGCTTGCAACTCCGGTGGCTATTATGGTTGGAAATGGTGTTGGTGCGAAGAATGGTATTCTGTATAAGACTGCAGAATCACTTGAAACTGCAGGTAGAACAGGTGTAGTAGTAATAGATAAAACAGGAACTATAACCAAAGGTGAACCTGAAGTTTCAGATATTATTCCCGGTGAAGGCGTGACAGAAGATGAACTGATTTCCTACGCATATGCAATTGAGAAGAAGTCAGAGCATCCGCTTGCCAGAGCGATAGTTAATTATTACGAAGCAAGTGATATAACATTTAATAAAAAGAATATCAGTATAAGTGATTTTGAAATTATGCCCGGAGCGGGAGTAAAAGGAATAATAAGTGATAGTGGTGAAGTTCTTCTGGGCGGTAGTTACAAATATCTAAAGGATATAATTAATCTAAAAGAGATTGAGGAGAAGGTAAATGAAAGGGCAGCTGAAGGAAAAACACCGCTCCTTTTTATGATAAAAGATAGATATCTGGGAATCATTACTGTGGCTGATCAGATAAAAGAAGACAGTAAGGATGCAATAAATGAACTAAGAAAAATGGGAATCTATAGTGTTATGTTAACTGGCGATAATGCCATAACTGCCGGATCGATTGCTGAAAAAGTAGGTGTAGACAGATGTATAGCCGGAGTAATGCCAGATGACAAAGCTGAAGTAGTAGCACATTTACAAGAAGTTATGTCAACTAATAAGAAAATAAAAATTGCAATGGTAGGTGATGGAATAAATGATGCACCGGCTCTTACAAAGGCAGATATCGGATTTGCTATAGGAGCGGGAACCGATGTGGCTGTAGATGCAGCTGATATAGTTCTTATGAAAAACAGTATAAGAGATGTAAGTGCAGCTATAAGAATGAGCAGAGCAACAATTAAGAATATTCATGAGAATCTGTTCTGGGCATTTTTCTATAACGCACTGTGTATTCCTTTTGCTATGGGACTATACGGAGTTTCGCTAAAACCTATGTATGGAGCGGCGGCAATGGCTTGTTCAAGTCTTTTTGTCTGCATCAATGCCTTGAGACTGAACCTTTTTAAATTATATGCTTCGAGTAAAGACAGACCAGTATCGGGGTTAAAAAAATCAGAATACAAGAATATGATTTCTGATATAATAGACGATATTACAAATGAAATAAATGATAAAAATGAAGGAGATAATACAATGAAGAAAACTTTACATGTAGAAGGTATGATGTGTGAACATTGTGAAGCTACTGTTCAGAAAGCACTTGAAGCTATAGAAGGTGTTAAGTCTGCTAAAGCCAGTCATAAGAAGGGAACTGTAGTTGTTAAGCTTGACAATGAAACTTCAGATGATATACTGAAAAATGCAGTTGAAGAAAAAGATTATAAGGTTATTTCAATAGAGTAAGAGGTAATCAATTTAAATGAGCTGTAGTCATAGCTATAATTTAACATTTATAAATAAATTATTCAGGATAATGCTATCCATTATTTTGATATTTGGTATTCTTGGAGCTCTTACCGCATGCGGCGGCAAGGGCTCTAATTATGGTCTGGACAAAAAGCATCCTGTAGAAGTATCCATCTGGTATTCCTGTGGCAGTAAAAGAGCCGCTGCATTTGAGAAAATGATTAAAATTTTTAATGACGGCGAAGGTAAGGAAAGAGGGATAATAATTAGTGGAAGATATTTTGAAACCGAGAAATCTCTGGAAGAAACTATTGAATCAGAAAAGGATAATCTTCCTAATATGATTGCGGCATCTTCATGTATAAATGCATTTTATGATAAAGATATATCATATGTGAACATAGATGATATAGTGGCAAAAAATACAAAAGATAATATATATGAAGAATTTATCAGTGCCGGAATGATAGATAAACAGTGGAGACTTTTTCCGGTAGTTAAGGATACGCAGGTTATGGCTGTGAATTTATCTATGTGGCAGCCTTTCATGAAGGAAGAAGAGCATCATCTGTATGAACTTAATCTATGGGAAAACTGCAATAGTGTTGGTGAAGATTATTATCTTTATACGCGAGGTACAAGTCTTTTATGTATAGGGTCAGAACCTATATATATTCTTGCAGGAAGTCATCAGCTTGGAACAGATCTTATTAATATTGAGGGTACTAATACAGTATTCAGAGTTGATGGAAATGCAATAAGAAGAATCTGGGATAATTATTACTCTGCATTTGTGAAAGGCTCATTATTTAAAAAGAACAAAAGAAGTATAGAAGATCTTTTGGAAGGAAATGTTGCAGCTGCTACAATCAACAGTTCTGAGGTGTCTGAACTGGGGGATGTAACAGCAACTGAAGGAGATGCATCCATAGCAGGATTATATGAAATACTTACATATCCGCAGTTTAAAGACTGTGATGCTGTCTGTCCTGCAGATGATACGGGAGTAGCAATAACAGATAAGAATGAAACTGAAAACTTTGCTTCCATGTTGTTTCTTGAATGGCTTACAAATGATGATAATAATCTGTTTTTTGCCTGTTTGTCAGGGGCTTTACCTGTGAACAAAAATATATCTAATAAAGAGAGATTGTCTGTACTTATAGAGAGTGGAAGAATTAATATGACTGATCTTGAAAGACAGACAATGGAAGAATTAATTGAATTTATGAATAATAGTTCCTTATATGTTCCGGTAATGTCACCCAGATATGTAGAATTGAAAAAATATCTGAATGGTTCTATTTCATACAGAGCCGCATTTGACCGGAAATCTGCAGATGATATGATTTATATAGGTTCTGACAGGGAAGATGTATTGGATGGTTATATAAATGATGATAATTATGCTGTATTTATAGATGAATTTAAAGAAGGTCTTCCAAAACCTTAAGATTTAAGTTGCACTTTTACCTATAAATATAGTAAAGTATATAAGTTATAAATTATTTGATAAAGGAGGATATGTATGGTAACTGAAAGTATAAAGTATATCGGAGTCGATGATAGAGATATAGATCTTTTTGAAAGTCAGTATATAGTACCTGAAGGGATGTCATATAATTCTTATCTGATACTTGACGATAAGACAGCTGTAATGGATACTGTAGATGCTCACAAAACAGATGAGTGGCTTGCAAATCTAAAGGAAGGACTTGCAGGAAGAAAGCTTGACTATATAGTAGTTCAGCATGTAGAACCAGATCATTCTGGTAGTCTTCTTACAGCCATGCAGGAGTTTCCTGATGCAAAGATAGTAGCTACTGCAAAGGCCCTTCAGATGATACCTCAGTTTTTTGAGGATATAGATATAGAGTCAAGACAAATAGCAGTTAAAGAGGGAGATACTCTTGAACTTGGTAATCATACATTAAACTTTATTATGACACCGATGATTCATTGGCCAGAGGTTATGATGAGCTATGATTCATATGATAAGGTTCTTTTCTCTGCAGACGGTTTTGGTAAATTCGGCGCTCTTGATTTTGATGATCCTGAAGGCTGGGCATGTGAAGCCAGACGCTACTATTTTGGTATTGTAGGTAAGTATGGAGCTTCTGTGCAGGCATTATTAAAGAAAGCGTCTAATCTTGATATAGAGAAAATACTTCCACTTCATGGACCTGTTCTTCCTATGCCGGGAACAGAACTTAGTTATTATCTTGATACATATAATACATGGAGTTCATATGAGCCTGAAACACATGGAGTATTTGTGGCATATGCTTCAATTCATGGTAATACTGCCAAGGCAGCTGAGAAAATCGCTGAACTTTTGGAGAAAAAGGGTGAAAAGGTTGCTATATCAGATTTATGTCGTGAGGATATGGCAGAATGTGTAGAGGATGCATTTAGATATGACAGAATGATTCTTTGTGCATCCAGCTATGATGCAGGAGTATTCCTTCCTATGCATGATTTTCTTACACATCTTTCAGCTAAAACATATCAAAACAGGAAGATTGCCATCCTTGAAAATGGTTCATGGGCTCCATCAGCTGCAAGGACAATTAAGTCTATCATAGAAGGCTGGAAAAATATTCAGGTGATTGACCCTACAGTCACGATACGTTCAACAATGAAATCAGCCGATCTGCCGGCTATTGAGGAACTGGTAGATGCAGTAGTTGAAGCTGGTAAATAAGTTATACGGAGGAAATTATGGGCGGATTTTTCGCAACAGCATTAAAAGGGGATTCGGTATTTGATTTATTTTATGGGACTGATTATCATTCTCATCTGGGGACTAGAAGAGCGGGAATGGTTGTACATGGCAGAGATGGCTTTAATAGAGCTATTCACAATATAGAAAATGCTCCATTTAGAAGTAAATTTGGTCGCGATGTACACGATATGGAGGGTAATCTTGGTATAGGATGTATATCCGATTATGATCCACAGCCGCTGCTTGTCAGATCACATCATGGTACATATGCTATCGTATGTGTTGGAAAGATAAATAATTCAGATGAGCTTATTGCTTCTGTATTTAAAAGTGGTGGTTCACATTTTCAGATGATGAGCACGGGTGAGGTTAATAAAACTGAACTTACTGCCGCACTTATCAATCAGAAGGATAATATTATCGAGGGAATCAAATTTGCTCAGGATTCTATAGATGGGTCTATGACAATACTTCTTCTTACGCAGGATGCTGTTTATCTGGCACGTGATAAATACGGAAGAACGCCTGTAATTATTGGATATAAAGAGGGCGAGGGATATTGTGCAGCTTTTGAATCCTTCTCTTATCTGAATCTTGGTTATAAAGATTATAAGGAACTTGGACCTGGTGAGATAG
>DOVG01000069.1 GCA_003520205.1 Lachnospiraceae bacterium | reverse complement strand
GCTCTTCAGCATAATAATTCTTACAATGAAACAGTATATAGTTTTGTTAATAATATAGTAACGCCTGAAGGTGGAATGCATCTTACCGGTTTTAGATCTGCTATAACAAAGGTATTTAATGATTATGCACGTGGATCTAAGATGCTTAAAGAAAAGGATGATAATCTGTCAGGTGAGGATCTGAGAGAAGGTCTTACAGCTATAATAAGTGTAAAGATAGAAGACCCTCAGTTTGAAGGACAGACCAAACAGAAACTTGGTAATGCTCCAGCAAGAACAGCTGTAGAGTCAGTAATGAATGAGCAGCTTGTATATTTCCTTGAACAGAATCCTTCTGTTGCAAGAGCTATTGTTGATAAAGCTATAACTGCTCAAAGAGCAAGAATAGCTGCAAGAAAAGCAAGAGATGTTGCCAGAAAGAATAATCTTTCTGAAGGAATGTCACTTCCTGGTAAACTCGCAGACTGTTCAGATAAGAATCCTAAAAACTGTGAGATATATATAGTCGAGGGAGATTCTGCCGGTGGTTCAGCAAAAACTGCACGTAACAGAGCTACTCAGGCTATACTTCCACTTAGAGGAAAGATACTGAATGTTGAGAAAGCACGTATAGATCATATACTTGAGAATAAAGAAATCCAGGCTATGATAACTGCTTTCGGAACAGGTATACATGAGAATTTTGATATAGAGAAGCTTCGTTATGATAAGATAATAATTATGACGGATGCCGATGTTGATGGAGCTCATATAGCAACACTGCTTCTTACATTTTTCTATAGATTTATGCCGGAACTTATCCGTCAGGGTCATGTATATCTGGCACAGCCTCCACTATACAGACTTGAGAAGAATAAAAAGATATGGTATGCCTACAGCGATGACGAGCTGGCTTCTATAATTGAAGAGGTTGGTAGAGACCAGAATAATAAAGTGCAGAGATACAAAGGTCTTGGTGAGATGGATGCTGATCAGCTCTGGGATACAACAATGGATCCGGAAAAGAGAATACTTCTTCGTGTTTCTATGACAGGAGAAGATGAGGCAGAGGTTGATATGACATTTAATGTTCTTATGGGTGATAATGTAGAACCTCGTAAGAAATTCATCGAAGAAAATGCAAAATTTGTTAAAAACCTGGATATATAAGCCAAAGGGAGGACAAAATGTCAGACGACGATAAGATTTTCGACAAATCTCACGATGATGTGAAGGAAGTTGATCTTAAAAAAACAATGGAGAATTCCTATATAGATTATGCAATGTCAGTTATTGCATCCCGTGCACTTCCTGATGTTCGTGATGGTTTAAAGCCTGTTCAGAGAAGAATTCTTTATTCTATGATAGAACTTAATAACGGTCCTGATAAGCCTCATCGTAAATGTGCCCGTATCGTTGGAGATACTATGGGTAAATATCATCCACATGGAGATAGTTCGATATACGATGCTCTTGTTAAGCTCGCTCAGGAATGGAATACAAGATATCCTCTTGTAGATGGACATGGAAATTTTGGTTCCATGGATGGAGATGGTGCAGCTGCTATGCGTTATACAGAGGCGCGTCTTACCAAGATATCTATGGAAATGCTGGCTGATATCAATAAAGATACAGTTGATTTTATACCTAACTTCGATGAAACAGAGAAGGAGCCTGTAGTTCTTCCTTCGCGTTATCCGAACCTTCTGGTAAATGGTACATCTGGTATAGCAGTAGGTATGGCTACAAATATACCTCCTCATAACTTACGTGAGGTAACAGCAGCAGCTGTAAAAATAATAGAAAACCGTATAGCAGATAAAGAAACAGATATAGAGGAAATAATGGACATAGTAAAAGGTCCTGATTTTCCTACAGGTGCTGAAATACTCGGAAGAAGAGGAATAGAAGAAGCTTACAGAACCGGTCGAGGTAAGATAAAAGTCAGAGCTATCTCTGAGATAGAGCCTATGGCTAAAGGAAAACAGAGAATAGTTATAACAGAACTTCCTTATATGGTTAACAAGGCTCTTCTTATACAGAAAATAGCCGATTTAGTTAAGAATAAGAAAGTAGATGGCATTACAGACTTAAGAGACGAGTCTTCACGAGAAGGAATGAGAGTAGTTATTGAGCTTCGTCATGATGTAAATGCAAATCTTCTTCTTAATAATTTATATAAACATACACAGCTTGAAGATACATTTGGCGTTAATATGCTTGCTCTTGTAGATAATCAGCCAAGAGTTCTTTCACTTCCTGATATGTTAAAGTATTACATCCGTCATCAGGAAGATGTTGTTACAAGAAGAACAAAGTTCGAACTGAATGCAGCTGAGAAGAGAGCTCATATAGTAGAAGGTCTTCTTATTGCCATTGATAATATAGATGAAGTTATCAGAATAATAAGAGCTGCAGCTAATGTAAATGAAGCTAAGCTGAAGCTCATGGAAGTCTTTAATCTGACTGATGCTCAGGCGCAGGCAATAGTTGATATGCGTCTTCGTGCTCTTACAGGTCTGGAAAGAGATAAACTGGAAGCAGAATACAAAGAGCTTCAGGAAAAAATCGCATATTTAAAGAGTATACTTGCAGATGAAAAGATGCTCCTTTCAGTTATAAAAGATGAAATGCAGATTATAGCTGATAAGTATGGTGATGACAGAAGAACTAAAATAGGTCAGGCTGTTGAAGACTTTACAGATGAAGATCTGATAGATGATGAACCAGCTGTACTTACTATGACACATTTTGGATATATAAAGAGAATGTCTGTTGATAATTTCCATGCTCAGAACAGAGGAGGAAAAGGTATAAGAGGAATACAGACTATAGAGGATGACTTTATAGAAGATCTCTTAATGACAACAACTCTTAATAATATTCTTTTCTTTACAAATAAAGGACGTGCTTTCAGACTTAAGACTTATCAGATACCTGAAGCAGGAAGAAATGCAAGAGGAGTAGCTATGGTTAATCTTCTTCAGCTTGAAGCAGGAGAACATGTATCTGCAGTTGTTCCTATCAGAGACTTTACTGAAAATAAGTACTTTATAATGGTAACAAAGAAGGGAATTATAAAGAAGACACCTCAGATGGACTTCAAGAATATCCGAAAGAATGGAATTATAGGAATAAGTCTTCGTGAGGATGATGAGCTTATAGAAGTAAAGACAACTGATAACACCAGAGATATATTTATGGTTACAAAGAATGGTATGTGCATCAGATTTAAGGATACAGATATCAGAAGTACCGGTAGATCTTCTATGGGTGTTATAGGTATGAACCTTGAGCATGGTGACGAGATAGTTGGTATGCAGATGAATACTCAGGGTGAGAAGCTTCTTATCGTTACTGAAAAGGGTATGGGTAAGAAGACAGATATAGCTGAGTTTCATGTTCAGAGACGTGGTGGAAAAGGTCTGAAGTGTTATAAAATTACTGAGAAAACAGGAAATGTAATGGGTGTAAAGGCAGTAAATGATAATCATGAGATAATGATGATCACTACTGAAGGAATAATCATCCAGTTGAGATGTGATGAAATATCAACATACAGCCGTGTTACCTCAGGAGTAAAGCTTATAAATATTAAAGATGGTGTGACTGTTGCTCAGATAGCAAAGGTACGTGATGAGGCTATGACTTCTAATGATGAGCCGATTAATGAACCAAATGATGAAACTGACAACAATTCTGCAGAATAAATTATAAAAAGTCATAAATGATCAGGAAATAATATGGAAGAATTCAGAGACAATATCAATTCATTATCTAATACGGGAACTATCGAGAATATACTGATAGCTATTATATACTGGCTGGCAGTAGTTGTTGTTATTCTGTTTGTTTTCTATATAGCAGTAAAGATTAATAATTTCAGACAATACAGAAAAGCTAACAAAAACGATGAAAAAGATGAAAGCTTTCTACATTAGGATGATGATATGAGAGAATTAGACGTAAAAAAAATAACAGAGGCTGTAAAGGAATTATGCATATCCGCAAATCTTGAGCTGTCACCGGAGATGAAGGAATGCATAGCTGATGCAAAGAGTAAAGAAACAAATGTTCTTGCAAAAGAGATTCTAGGTCAGCTGCAGGAAAATATGGATATTGCTATATCTGACAGTATACCTATATGTCAGGACACAGGAATGGCTGTTTTCTTTATAGAAATAGGACAGGAGCTTCATATAACTGGTGGAGATCTGACTGAAGCTGTAAATGAAGGTGTCAGACAGGGTTATACCGAAGGATACCTTAGAAAGTCAGTAGTAGGAGATC
>DOVG01000237.1:12808-24194 GCA_003520205.1 Lachnospiraceae bacterium | reverse complement strand
CCTTCAATATCCTTAACCTGCTGATCGATCTTGTTGTCTGAGTATGTAAGTGCTACTTCGTATCCCTTACCTTCGAACTGTTCCTGAAGATATGAACCATCACGATTCCATCTCTCAAGAGACTTAGTAGGCATTGCGATACCAACTTTCTTTCCGCCTGCATCCTCAGCTGTATCTTCTGCTGCAGTATCATCTGATGCGGTATCCTCAGCTGCAGTATCATCAGCTGCTGCTTCTGTAACTGCCTCTGTTACGTCTTCATTTGAAGATGTATCTGTAGCAGCTCCGCCACAACCTGTTAACATACCTGCTACCATTGCTGTACTAAGAGCGGCAGCTAAAAATTTTCTCTTAAACATAATTAAAAACCTCCTCTTGTTTTAATTTGCTTTGTTTTGAGATTATTATTTTATTTTCGAAACTCTTACAAAGTTCCTATGAATGCATATTAACACAAAAGAAATAGCAATAGGTTGTTTACATTCTTTCAATTTTTAACATTAAAATGATATTTTTGACATCAAAATAGCACAATATTGTTTTAATGTTCACAAAAAAACAACATTGTGCTATTGGTAATATCTATTCATGTCTGATACCTGCTTGCAAGCAAACGTATCCGTGGTTTTTTTTGTACTGTGAATAATTAATCTACTACGTTCATATATACTTCATCCTTGGTATGGAAGCCTGATTCTATAACAGTTTCATCTATATTGTCTTTTGTTACTGCTATAGGATCTAAGTACACATACGGAACTTCATTTGTACCATCTGATATGGTTTCTGTAACACCTGTGACTTTTTTATCCTTTGCCAGCTGAACTGTATATTCTGCTGCCGCCTGGGCAAGCTTCTCAACCGGCTTATAGACTGTCATAACCTGTGTGCCCTCAACTACTCTCTGACATGCTTCAAGATCTGCATCCTGTCCGACTATCTTAATCTTACCTGCAAGTCTTGCCTCTGCAAGCGTCCTTATAACTCTTGTAGCTATATTATCATTTCCACACATTATGGCATCTATCTCATTTAATTCAGTTATATGTTCATTTAGATATGCCTCAGCCTCTTCAGCTTTCCAGTTCGGAGTATAAAAATTATCCTTAACTGTTATTCCATTATCTGACATGACCTTTGTAAAAGCAGAAGTAATCATCGATACATTATGATCCTCCTCAGGACCTGAAAGCATCAGAACTTTTTTATTCGGGAGTCCGGCATCTACAAGAGCCTTCCCCATCAGTTCCCCGACCTTCTCATTATCAAATGATATATAGAGATCTACATTTGAATTCATAATAAGCCTGTCATACGCTATAACCGGAATTCCTTCCATGTGAGCTTTATCTATTACATCGGTCAGACTATCTGAATCTATACAGACTACTACCAATACATCAACCTTCTTATCTATCAGGTACTGTATCTGCTCCTTCTGGGTTTCTATATCTCCATTTGCATTCTGAATATTGACATCAGCATCTTTATCATATTCTTTTATCTTAGCCACGAATACATCACAGTCCCGCTGCCATCTCTCGATAATGAAGGAGTCTACACTCATACCTATATTCAGATTATCTGAATCACTTCCGGCATTCTCTTCAACTCCAATGGTACCTTTTCCGCAGCCCGACAGGCAGGATATTGAAATAATTAATGACAATACTACGGCAAGTCTTCTTATCATACTGTTACTTTTTAAAAACTTCATTATCCATTAATCCCCTTATATATTCTATCCCTTATATTCCGTAGGCGAAAAACCGGTAATTTTCTTAAAGATACGACTAAAATAATTAGGATTTGAATATCCAACCTCAGAGCATATTTCCTTCATACTAAGGTCAGTATTCTCCAGGAGTTCCTTTGCTTTATCAATTCTGAGTCCCGTAAGGTAATCAATAAATGTTTTACCTGTTGACTCTTTAAATATTTTGCTGAAGTAATACGGACTTATATCCACACTTCTTGAAACATCGTCCAGAGATATATCATTCTTATAATTAGCCATAATATATTCCTGAGCCTTATCTATAACGACATTTGAGTGATTCTCTTTACGACATTTAACACTGTGGCTGGCGTCATATACTTTATCTATAAACCATTTTCTCAGTTTATCATAGCTTTCTGTTTTATTGATAATCTGAAGGTAATCACCTCTTGATCTGAAATGATAAACAGTTACACCCTTTTTATAGGCCACCGTCTCAGCTCTGATTACGAATTCCAGAGTCTTCAGCTTGATATCCGATTCAAACTCACCATATCTCTCAACCATCCAGTCAAAGAACTGGTTTGCCGAACTTATGGCTGCATCAGTTTCTCCTCTTTTTATTGCTTCAAATATGCCATTTTCTCTGTCTACAGGATAATCCTCTTCATATTCCACCCTGGCCGCTACATCTTCAGAATGAACAACTGAGCCTTCTGAGGTAGCAAGACTGTCCAGAGCCTCATTATATGAAATCATCTGCTTATCAAGTGTTTTTATAGATCCTATTCCGGCTCTGAATGTAGCATCCAGCTGTTGATTGAGCCTTCTTACCATATTTCTGATATTATCTATAATTTCTATTCTCTCATTGTAATCGCAGTCTTTTTTCTTATACGGAATGAATATGGCTATCTTATTAGCCATAACATCTCCTATAATACCTTTGACATAGCTCTTAACTATTTCTCTTAAATCCCTCAGATGATTCTGTATCCTGACCGATGTACCTACCGCATTTGTCAGTTTTCCATTTTCCTGATTCTCACCGAATACAAGTGCAATCATGTATCCATAATCTGCATCTATCTCAAGAAGCCTTTTGAAATTCTGGATATCATCCATATAAAAGTCCTGAAACAAAAGGTTATAAACCAGACCATTTTCTATAATAGGTGTGACCGTCTCCATCTTCTCAAGTATCTCCAGTTCCCTGGCACGTTTCTCCCGATCAACGTCCACCTGACTCATTGCTTTATAAATGGTATTTATGAACTGCTGTCTGTCAACAGGCTTGTTCAGATAATCAATAACCCCAAGGCTTAAAGCCTCCTGAGCATATCCGAACTTATCATATGCAGATATAATTATAAATATAATACCGGGATTTCTTTTAGTTATTTCCTTAATGGCATCTATACCATTGATACCGGGCATTCTGATATCCATAAGAGCTATGTCCGGTCTGAATCTTTCGGCAAGCTCTATGACACTTCGCCCCGTCTTGGCAGTTTCAATAATTACATCACTGCCAAATTCTTCATTCAACATATATGTATACGAATCAAGTACAATACCTTCATCGTCTGCTATCATTATACGATACATATTATATCTCCTTATAAGGAATCGTAATAACGACCTCTGTACCCTGATCTCTTCCGTTACTAATTATCTCAACACTGTTCTTATCATCAAAGTAAAGCTTCAGTCTTTCAATCACATTTTTCAGACCTACTCCATTTCCTTTCTTATCCTTTGATGCCTCTATATCCTCACTGGTATAATTTCCGGAAAGAATACTCTGTATAATCTCCTGCTTCATACCCACTCCATTATCAGCTACACTGATATACACGTTAGCATCAGCAGCATATACTGAAAGCATTATCTTTCCTTCACGTTCTATGTCTCTAATACCATAATTTACACAGTTCTCTACTATTGGCTGAAGCACCATTCCCGGAAGCTTCACGTTCAGCAATTCATCACTTTCTATTTCCTTGGAAAAATGTATATCACCGGCAAAACGTACATTCAATATGTAAATGTATGTATCGACAAGTTCTATTTCCTCTCTGAGAGTGACTTCATCTTTTTCAGAAACATTATATCTAAAGAAAGCTGCTACATTCTGGATATATTCATATGTCCTGTCAGCATGCTCCATCATTGCAAGCTGGGTTCCTGCATTCATTGTATTAAACAGAAAATGCGGATTAATCTGTGCCTGAAGATATTTGAGATGAGCATCCTTAAGATGAGCTTCCATCATAAGCTCTTTTTCTTTAAGCAGCTGTTCCTTCTCCATACTATCCTTCAGTCTGGTAAGATATCCCGGAATACTGCTAACCATCTGATTAAATGCTTCAGTAACTACGCCAACCTCATCCTTACTATGTACCTTAACCTGTTCTACCTTGTCAAGTTCTCCGGCAGAAACCATATCGGCAGCTATGGACAGGTCAAGAAGCGGCTGAGTTATATTTCTTGTTACAAGAAGTACAAGCATTATATCAAATGCTATCAGAACCGCAAACATGATTATACTTAGGAATTCCAGATATCCAACCGCGGATGAAAGTGCGTTATAGCTTTCAGTATTTGCTCTGAACCTGTATTCATTAAGGCTGGTTATGTATGAATTTATATAACTATATATTTCACTTGCCTTCTCATATCGATCCTTATATTTTTCGATATTTCTTCCTCTCTTAGAATCGATAGTTTCTTCAGTAAGGCCTATATATTTCTGAGACATCCAGTAGATGCTTCTTTCCATAAGAATCATATGGTTGTCTGATATTTTAACATCCAGTTCATTCGTAAGATCACTGTATTTTTGTGCAGCTCTGTAGTACTCATCCAATGAATCAGTGTTTTTTGTATTCAGATAATCCCTCATACTGCTCTGAACCATATCCAGCGCATCGGACAGTTCATTCAGCTTTACATTCCCCACATATACTTCATCTATCTGAAGAGTTATACGGTTAAGATTATAATACATAAATATATTAACCATAAGAATAAGAAGAGTACTTCCTATTATCAGTATGGATAGTTTTGTTCTCAGCTGAAGGTCAGAAAGCTTTTTACTAAGATATCTCATCAATCCTCACCCCCTTCTATCTGAAAGGAGTCAAGGTTCTCAGTATCTGCAAGAGTTGTATCTACCATATATAACTCACTGACATAACCGCTTTCCAGGTATTCATTCAGTGCATCCACTGACTTCTGCCCCATCTGATTTGTATCGACAACTATGGAGGATCTTATTATTTTTTTATCTATAGCTGACTTAATAGTTGGAGACATATAGTAGCCTAATATCTCAACCTCGCCAACCTTGTTATAATCAACTACTGTCTGGTATACACACACAGTATTTTTCTCACTCAGACAGATAATAATATCCGGAGTATCCTTTTCACTGACAAATATATCTCTTATCTCTTCTTCAGCAGCAAAGCTTTTTCCGGTACTTACGACCTTACTGTCTATATTTATCTCTGTACCAAGGTCAGCATCATCAAGTGTTTCACTTATAGCTGTATTTATAATAGACTGACTGCTTCCTGTTATAGAGTCATCCATCAGAAGCAGTATATTACAATTATCCATATCTTTTGATCTGATAAATGAAGCAGCCTGCTCTCCATATTCTTTACCAAGATTATAACCGCTGATTCCTATGAAGCTTATTCTGTCACTTTCAGATACATCGGAGGAAACTGTTACAACCGGAATTCCCTCTGCTCTTGCTTCCTTAATGACATTTAAGGTCTTATTATCATCATCTCCCTCAACTATAATTCCATCCACTTTGGAATCAATAGCTATCTTAATAAGATCTCTCTTCGTAAGACTGTCTTCCAGACCTTCACCCATCATCTCTATATATGCATTACTCCCCAGCGCCTCCTGAAATGCTCCCTGATATACACTCTTCCAGAAATCAGTATCTCCGGAAGACGTGATAAAAACATAGTATCTGTCATAAGTATTATACTCACTGGTACCAAGCATTTTTTTTGTTTTTTTCATATTGGTATAAAAAAATCCAACACTAAAAACAATCATACCCGCAAGCAGCACACCGAGAGATATGGTAGTCACAAGTATAAGTCTGTTACCAGATTTACCGGCTTTTTTATCGAGTGTTTCAGTTTCAATTTCTTTATTATCCATATCAGATTATTACCAGTTAAATATATTTCTAAGTATTCCAAATATTATAAAAAGCACAAGCCAGATATAAAGTATCACTCTGTTTATTTTGCTTTGTTTCTTCTTGGATTCATTCAGGTGTAATAAGTATATTATCTCATATATAACATATGGAAATGTAATACATATAAAAGGATTATATCTGAATGCGTGCATAAAATCAAAATGTATCATAGAAACACACATTCTGGTCACTCCGCAGGATGGGCATTTTATATGAAAAAGTTCATATAGATAGCATTTCAAAGAAAAAGGAGTATGAATTATTAGCAAATAATATATACTCCCCGCAATAAGAAGAAGAACCATATCTCTTATGGTTCTTTTTCTTATGTCCTTCTTATCAAGACTTATTCCATATTTTTTTTCAAGTTCTTCCTGATTCATATTCTTTCCTGCTTCGCAGTAATGCTACTGGCTCATCCCTTTAGTCTTAAGTCTCGCAACCGCTCTCTTTAGACTTGCCTCAGCAAGTGTGTATTCCCTGACACTCTTTTTCTGAAGCATTGCCTCTCTGGCAGCAGCCTCTTTGGCTTTCACTCTTTCGATATCTATTTCATAAGGCCACTCAGCTGAGTCAACAAGAATTAATACCTCGCCATCATCTACTCTCATCATCCCATCAGAAACAGATGCTTCTTTCCACTCGCCGTCTTCAGTTTGAAATTTGAGAATTCCAGGAATAATAGCAACTACTACATTTTGATGCATGGCAAGAACACCATATTCCCCGTCCAGCGCGGGAACAATAAGAGATACCATATCACCACTGTAAAATGTATTATCCGCTTCTATTATTCTGCATTTAAATGTTTTCATGCTTATAATGTCTCAGCCTTTCTTATCGCATCCTCAAGGGTGCCGACATTATAGAAGGCAGCCTCCGGAAGCTCATCATATTCTCCTGACATAATCGCCTTAAAGCCTCTTACCGTCTCACTTACAGGAACATATACACCATTCATGCCTGTAAACTTCTCAGCAACAAACATAGGCTGAGCCAGAAATCTCTGAATCTTACGGGCACGACTTACGATATCCTTATCTCTGTCTGACAACTCGTCCATACCAAGGATAGCAATAATATCCTGAAGCTCATTGTACTTCTGAAGGTATTCCTGAACTTCTCTTGCCACTTTATAGTGCTCTTCTCCAACAATATCTGCTTCAAGTATACGTGATGTTGAAGCCAGAGGATCAACTGCCGGATAGATACCCTGCTCAGCAATCCTACGGCTAAGAACTGTAGTCGCATCAAGGTGCGTGAATGTTGTAGCAGGAGCAGGATCTGTAAGGTCATCCGCAGGCACATATACAGCCTGAACAGATGTTACCGAACCGGCTGAAGTAGAAGTAATTCTTTCCTGAAGTGCACCCATCTCCTGAGCAAGTGTCGGCTGGTATCCAACCGCTGAAGGCATACGTCCCAGAAGTGTAGAAACCTCAGAACCAGCCTGTACAAATCTAAAAATATTATCTATAAAGAGAAGCACATCTCTATGCTGTACATCTCTGAAATATTCCGCCATAGTAAGTCCGGTAAGGGCAACTCTCATACGTACACCCGGTGACTCGTTCATTTGTCCAAATACCATGGCAGTTTTATCAATAGTACCGCTCTCCTTCATTTCATTCCAGAGATCGTTACCCTCACGGCTTCTTTCTCCAACTCCCGTAAATATAGAGTAACCACCGTGCTCCATAGCCACATTATGAATAAGCTCCTGTATAAGAACTGTTTTACCTACACCGGCTCCACCAAAAAGTCCTATCTTACCACCCTTTGCATATGGCTCCAGAAGGTCTATAACCTTTATACCAGTCTCCAGTATCTCAACGGACACATTCTGATCTTCAAATTTTGGAGCAGGTCTATGGATATTCCATCTCTCCTGATCATCAGGAACAGCATCTCCTCCATCTATAGGATCTCCAAGTACATTAAACATACGTCCTATAGTTGCATCACCAACAGGAACTCTTATTCCTGAACCAGTAGATACAACCTCCATATTTCTTGCAAGTCCATCACTGGAACCGAGTACTATACATCTCACTGTTCCCTGTCCAAGAATCTGAGCTACTTCCATAGTAAGCTCATTATCATCCACCTTAACCTTTAGAGCATCTCTAAGCTTAGGCATGGCTCCTGTTTCAAAAAGTACATCTACAACAGGTCCTGAAACCTGTACTATCTTCCCTTTATTCAAGACTCTGCAGCCTCCTTAATTCGTTTCTTTTTCTGAGCTTTTGCACCAGCTGCAACCTCAGTGATTTCCTGGGTAATGGCTGCCTGTCTAACTCTGTTATACTGAATCTGAAGTTCAGCCAGAAGGCTCTCTGCATTTTTATTAGCAGCGTCCATAGCTGTCATTCGCGCATTCTGTTCAGCAGAAAAACTGTCTACAAGCGCACCATATATATTTCCGGCAACATATCCCGGTATTACTCTGTTCAGGACTTCATCTACTGAAGGATCAAAAATATAATGAACATCCTTCTCATTTTTTTCTTCCTGCTTTGTCCAAAACTCTCGTCTGTCAAAAGGAAGAAGTCTCATCATCTTAACTTCAGTCAGAAATTCACTTATCATATCACTGTATATGATACGGATTTCATCTATCTGTCTTGCGTCGTACTTCTCGAGAAGAATAGAACTTATCTCTCTTGCTCTTGTGAATGTAGGATTCTGTGCCGTATATAGAAATGACTGTTCTATCTCATAGCCTCTTCTGGTAAAGTATCTTCTGCCATATTCTCCTACTACATAGAGCTTTACCTTCTTATGCTTTGCCATTTCTTCTTCGGCAAGCTTGATAACATTATGATTATACGCTCCAGCAAGTCCCTTATCAGCAGTTATAATAAGATATGCGTAAGTCTCTGCAGGTTTTCTACCTGTCTTCGGATAGAAGTAACGACTCCTTATATCTATCTCACTCTGGAATATACGTCGTATCTCGTGTTCATGTAAATCGAAGTATGGTCTTGTACGTTCCAGTTCTTCCTTAGCCTTACGCATTTTTGTCGAAGATATAAGATACATGGCATTTGTTATCTTCTGTGTATTTTTAACACTGCTTATTCTGTTCTTAATCTCTTTTGTATTTGCCATATTATTATACCGTGTAGGTTTCTTTGAATTTATTTGCAGCATCTATAATGAGCTGCTTATCATCATCTGATAACTGTCCTGTTGAATCTATCTGCTTACAAAGTACATCCTCTTCCTCGTGGAAATAATCCAGTAGTTTAGTTCTGAAGTCAGAAATGTCATCAACCGGAATATCCTGCATAACATGAGCTATAGCTGTAACAAGCATTATTACCTGCTCATGAAGCTTAAATGGATTATTCTGAGGTTGTCTCAGCAATTGCATAAGTCCCTGTCCGTAGACAAGCTGCTTCTTCGTTGTTTCATCCAGATCACTGGAGAACTGTGTGAAAATCTCCATCTCTCGATATTGAGCCAGATCAAGACGAAGACTACCTGCAGCCTTCTTCATAGCTTTTGTCTGAGCCGCTCCACCTACACGCGATACAGAAAGTCCAACATTTACAGCAGGTCTCTGTCCTGCAAAGAACAGGTCACTCTCAAGGAATATCTGTCCATCTGTTATGGAAATGATATTTGTAGGAATGTACGCAGATACATCTCCTGCCTGTGTCTCAACTATAGGAAGCGCTGTTATACTACCGCCACCATTTGCGTCTGAAAGTCTTGCAGATCTCTCAAGCAGTCTTGAATGAAGATAGAATACATCTCCCGGATAAGCCTCACGTCCCGGAGATCTTTCCAGAAGCAGTGACAGAGCTCTATATGCTATAGCATGCTTCGACAGATCATCATAAACTATAAGAACATCTTTACCTCTCCACATAAAGTATTCGGCCATAGCAGTACCTGCATATGGAGCGATATACTGAATTGGAGCAGTCTCTGAAGCATTAGCTGCTACAACTATTGTATAATCCATAGCATTTTTCTTCTTCAGTGTTCCAACCAGCTGAGCAACACTACTTGCCTTCTGTCCAATGGCAACATATATACAGATAACTCCATTATCCTTCTGATTAAGTATAGTATCCAGAGCTATAGCTGTTTTACCGGTCTGTCTGTCACCAATGATAAGCTCACGCTGTCCTCTTCCTATAGGAAACATAGAATCAATAGAAAGGATTCCAGTATTCATAGGCGTATCTACTGACTGTCTCTCGACTATTCCGGGTGCAGCCGTTTCTACAGCTCTGTATCCATCAGATTCAATAGGACCCTCTCCATCTATAGGATTCCCCAAAGGATCAATTACTCTTCCAAGGAAAGCTTCTCCAACAGGAATACCAGCGGTTTTTCCGGTTCTTAAAACTCTGCTTCCCTCTGTAACATCTGTATCATCTCCGAACAGGATGACACCTATATCATCAGGTCTCAGTTCCTGTACCATACCTCTGACACCTGATTCAAATATAACTATTTCTCCATACATTACGGATTTGAGGCCATCAACAAAGACGATACCATCTCCTACTGACTCTACATGGCCTTCCTCTTCAGCTATAACCTGAGGCTTCCACTCATGGACATTTGTCTTCATAAGCGAGATAAGTTCTTCGCCCGAAGAAGCCTTCTCAACCTTCATCTCACGAAGCATTTCCTCCAGCTGATGAAGTCTTCCTTCCTTAGTCCAGTCATATACTTCTTCTCCGATAATAAGCTTGAATCCATTTTCAATACTCTTATCTTCAACATAGCAAATCTCTGTATCTATTCCATATTTTTTTGATATAAATGAACTAAGTCTTTCTTTCTGAATACTATCAGGTTCTGATGGAGCAATAAGTTTAGCGCATATTTTTTTGTCCTCTGCCACTTTTCTTAGCTCCTTTCAGCATTGTCAAGAAACATATCATATGCTTCACTGGTACTGTTTGCGAGTACAACCTTACGTGTTGCCTCCTCTACCATTTCTGTTATATCCTTCTTGGCTGATTCAACTATAGCCCTTCTCTGATTCTCAGCATCTCTCTTAGCATCAGCAATTATCTTATTAGCTGCATTCTTAGCTTCTGCCTCAGCATCAGATCTCATAGTTGCAATATCCATAGATGCTTTTTTCTTCTGTTGAGATATTTCTGACTCAACATTCTTTAGTTTCTCTTCATATTCTTCATTCTTCTTCTCAGCTTCAGATAATTTATTCTTAGCTGTTTCGTCCATCTCTTTATAATAATTCTCTCTCTGCTGCATTATTTTTTTAACAGGAGCATATATAATAACGTACAGACCTCCGAAAAGAAGAACTACATTGAACATATGTAGTAAAATTTGCGTTATATCTATTCCTAATGGCATTTTATTACCTCGCTTTTAATATTATCCTTCAAAACTGCCAGACAGTTTTTTTCGATATATAATACTTTCAATATTTATGATGT
>DOVG01000237.1:0-12685 GCA_003520205.1 Lachnospiraceae bacterium | reverse complement strand
ATCAGAATTGATACAACAAGTGCATAAAGAACAGCTGTCTCTATGAATACGATACCAAGAATCATAGATGTTCTTATCTTGCCCTCTGCCTCTGGCTGACGAGCTATTCCCTCTGCTGACTTACCTACGCAAAGACCCATAGCTATTGTTCCGGCACCGGCAGCAAGACCGATAGCGATTGCAGCTGCTACTGCCTTAGCTCCTGTAGAGCTTCCTGCATCCTCTTCTTCTGTCTGGGTTTCTTCAGCTGCGTATGATACTGTAGCAGGTGCTACTGCTGAAAAGCATGCAAATGCTACAAAGAATAATGCAACTGTTATGATAGATTTCTTTAAAAGTTTCATTTTATTACCTCTTTCTATTTTCAATCAGTATTTTTAATTTTTAACTTTCTTTTTCTTAGCCTTTTTCTCATGAACTTCTGATACTTCACCATAGTATATCGATGTCAGCATCGTAAGTACATAAGCCTGCACAACTGCATGTATAAGTGTAAAGAGTACACCTACAAGAACAGGAAGTACAAAACTGAGCATCATTGTGTAATAAACCAGCTCTGTAACAAGCGTTCCTGACAGAAGCGCACAGAAAAGACGGAAGCTCATGGATATCGGAAGTGAAAACTCCTTTAGTGTAAGTCCGATTCCTTTTAACTTATTCTTTCTTATACCACCCGACATAATGAATCCGTATGAGAATACACCCATAGCTATCGCTCCATTTATATCACAGAGCGGAGCAGGTAATGCCATCGAATGTCCTGCAGTAGTCATCCACTGAACTCCGAAAAGCTCAAATATAGTTCCCACAAAGATATAAGATCCTGCCGCGAATATATATGCTCCAAGGACACCATTCAGATGCGGACTGTTCGTTTTGGCCAGATTATCAAAATATCCCACCCAGGTTTCAATAACTATCTGGAATTTACCAGGAACAGTTTTGAAGTGTGGAATAGCAAATATTCTGATCAAAAGAGCTGTGAGTAGCAATATTGCTGTGACCAGATATGCTGCAATAAGTGAAGGATTCACCGTAAGACCGAAGAAGTTCATTTTATTCTCTTCATGAATAACGGCATCTCTCATCACGACCTTGATACTTTCGTGATGTCCTCCTCCATTCTTTGTAACAATAATCCCGACCAGGAGCAGTACCAGAATCAAGCCCACTACCACGAGAAATCTGGTTCTTTTTCCTTTGTCCAAATCCTTATTCTCCTTTCTTTACTCATACTTAAAAACCATTCCCCATTCTAGCACAACTTAGTTGCATATAAAAGGGGAAATAATAAATTATTTCCCCTTCGACTGCCTATTTGCCTTTTACCTTGTTACCTGGCTTTATTTCTTTTGCTTTAGGCTTATTATTTTTTGCCATTCTTATTTTATAAGCTCTGTCTGCTCTGTCTGCACCATAGCCTTTTTCCAGATCTACACCTCTTAGAAAAGCGCAACAAACAGCAGAAAAACAACTTTTACTGCTTTTGTTACGCTTCTATACTTTAAAATGCAGTTAACACAAGTATCATTTTCGTGAATTCAGGATTCCTCCGATTCCTGCTCCACAAAGACCACCTATTATATGAGTAAGCTGGGAAATATTATCCCTTACAGCCACCATATTAACAATCTCAGAACCAAGATATATTACTATGACAAGTATCATTGTAATAGGAATCTCTCTTGATCTCAAATCCTCTGCTGATACCAGTACTATCATCATGAAAACAAGACCGCTTGCACCAAGAAGTGCTGCACCAGGGAAAAATATGATATTCACAAGACCTGATATCACTGCTACTATTCCGAAGGCTTCCAGAAGAGTTCCGCCCCCATATTTTTTTTCAAGAACAGGACCAAGAAGAAGGAACAGCGTCATATTGGATGCATAGTGGGATATGCTTGAATGTCCCAGCACATGTCCGAATAGTCTTATAAACCATGCAACACTAAAGCCGCTTCTGTACACTGAGAAGAATGCTGTTGTTGTTCTTCCCTTTGTAATCCAGCCCAGTACAAGTACTATAAATGAAACAAGAGCAAATGTTAGTGTTACTGGAGCGTTATAAGTAAATGATAGCTTTTTTCCTTCTGACATATCTTTCCCTTCTTTTCTTAGTTTTTTACTTACTCAACTTATAGAACCACCTGTTTGATTACATCCTTGACTTTACTAACAGGAATAATTGTAAGTTCGTTCTTAACCTCGTCAGCTACATCCTCAAGATCCTCGACATTTTTCTGTGGTATATATACTGTCTTTACACCTGATCTGACGGCCGCCATCAGCTTCTCCGGAAGTCCTCCGATAGGCATTACATTTCCACGAAGTGATACCTCTCCAGTCATTGCAATGGAAGGATTTACAGCTTTATTCGTAAAGAGCGATACCAGTGCCGTAGTTATCGTTATTCCTGCAGATGGACCATCCTTTGGAACAGCTCCTTCAGGAACATGGATATGAAGATCAAGTTCGGACATATTTGATGTTTCATCAGGATACATAGACTTCACAAGACTTATAGCTATCTCTACCGATTCCTTCATGACATCACCCAGCTGTCCCGTAATGATCACCTTACCATTACCCTTAACTGTTTTTGTCTCTATGAAGAGTATCTCTCCACCTGCCATTGTCCATGCAAGTCCTGTAACAACACCCGGAACTGATTTCTTATCTATTATATCATGATCTATGCCACGTTTGCCCATATATTCTTTCAAATCCTGTGGCTTTACAGAAAGCTTATCAGTATCTCCCTTCACAAGTCTTACCGCAGCATACCTCATAAGTGTATCTATTTTCTTCTTAAGACCTCTGACTCCTGACTCCATTGTATAGTCTGATATAATTTTCTTTATAGCTCTGTCTGTTATAGTCAGATTCTTTCTCTTGATTCCCGCCGCCTTCATTGCTTTAGGAATAAGGTGTTTCTTTGCGATATAGAATTTCTCTGTTGCTGTATAACCCGGGAATTCTATTATCTCCATACGGTTAAGCAGTGGTTCCGGAATTGTATCTGTTGAATTAGCAGTACATACAAAAAGTACATCAGACAAATCATAAGGTACATTCATGTAGTGATCTGTAAATGTATTATTCTGCTCAGGATCCAGAACCTCCAGAAGAGCTGATGAAGGATCTCCGCCATAGTCTCTTACAAGCTTATCCACCTCATCAAGAACTACAACAGGATTTGAAGCTCCGCTTCTCTTCATTCCTTCCATGATTCGTCCCGGCATAGCTCCTATATAAGTTCTTCTGTGTCCTCTTATCTCTGCCTCGTCCCTGATACCACCAAGACTAATTCTTACATACTTTCTTCCAAGGGCTTCTGCAATACTCTGACCTATACTGGTCTTTCCGGTACCCGGTGCTCCTACAAAAAGAAGTATGGAACCTGACTGTTTTTTATTCAGAGCCATGACAGCCAGCTGCTGTATGATTCTGTCCTTTACTTTTCTCAGTCCATAATGCTCTTTATCCAGAACCTGCTCTGCATAATCAAGATCTATTGGATTATATTCTTCATGTTTCCAGGAAAGACTGGTTACAAAATCCAGATAATCATAAAGCATTCCGTATTCATGTCCGTCCTGGCCTTCCTGCTTCATACGGTTAAGCACTTTACGCGCTTCCTTCTCAGCAGTCTCATTCATACCTGACTCATCGATAGCTTTTTCGAAGCGTCTTACATCAGAGATATTTTCCGGATGCATATCATCCAGCTCTCTCTGAAGTATCTCTATCTGTTTTTTTATTGCATCTTCTCTATATAGATTCTCGTTTCTCTGCTGCTGAAGAAGCTCGGCACTTTCAGCTACATCTGCAAGCTCCATAAAACTATAGGCCGCATGCTCTATCAGCCCTATTCTTTCAGACAGCTTATCTACCTCTACTATCTCATACTTCTCCTGCCAGGTCATACTGAAATATCCTGTCATGGAACATGCCAGTTCATTGATATTCTTCCACTGAAGTATGAAGCCCCTTGCCCAGAGACCCCACTGATAATTCTGTACAAACTTCAGGAATTTATTCTTCAGCTTATCGAATCTTTCTTTCTCTTCTCCTTCTTCAAGATCATTGATATCTGCCCTTGCTTCAAGCAGAGCATCTATATTTCCATCACCGTCTCTGAAGAATTCCAGAAAGGTTACTCTTTCTTTTGTCCTTACCTTTACATTACCTTCTGAATCTATGGATTCTATTTTCGCTATGACTCCTATAGGATATACATCGGCCATAGTAGTTATCTCAATATCTATATCTTCTCTGAGCATCGCAAAGGCTATTTCTTCTCCTGTTATCAGTTCAGAAACATCCCAACCTTCTATCACTTCTTTTCGAAAATAAAATGTAACATCAGGGAGAAGTATCGTATCATATATTGGTATTGTAAGCATAATTCTTCCTCCTATTATTTATCGGTTGTTAGCACTTTAATCAAATGAGTGCTAATGTGTATTTTACTATTAAAACTGTATAAATGCAACACCTATTTATGGCACATTTATTTATTTACAGTTTTGGTGATTTGTTGTATTATATTGATGTTAATGATTATTTTTTTTGAGGGATAGATAACATTGAAAATAGATTTAAATGCAATTTTATATGCCATATCAGTAGGCTTTGATTCAGTAGAGCAGGAGCTCCTTAATATACGCCCTGGACACTGTAAAAGAATAGCTGCTATGTCTATTATGCTCGGCAAAAGCCTTGGACTTTCATCTGACGAACTTATAGATCTTGCCGCTTTTTCTATTCTTCATGACAATGCTCTTACAGAAGTACATCAGGAAGAGCTTGAGTACAAAAAGTACAATGAAGGCGAGAGTTATACTATCCATGATTACAATGCCAGACGTTGTATCATCGGCGAGCGAAACACCAAGTTCATGCCATTCAGAACCAACAATCGTGATGTACTGCTTCTTCATCATGAAAATGCTGATGGTTCCGGTCCACAGGGACGTACCTATGACAGAACTCCTATTAAAGCACAGATAATACATCTTGCTGATACTATAGATAATACTTATGATCTGACAAGTTCCAACAGAGAAACTCACGGTGCTATTATTTATTTTGTCAAATCAAATGCAGGCAAGCTGTTCTCCAGAGAGATTGCTGAAACCTTCTGTAAATCTTTTAAGATGAAGCATCTTACTTCACTTAGTGTTACACATGTAGACAATTATCTGAAGAAAGCCACTAAACATTTTAATGATGAATACTCCGCTCAAGAGGTTGTAAACCTGGCTACACTGATTGCCCGTATAGTTGATTACAAATCTCATTATACCTGCAAGCATTCTACAGGAGTAGCAGAAAAATGTGCTGCAATGGCAGACTTCTACAACTTCTCCGAAGAAAAAAGAACAAAGTATTATCTGGCCGGAGCGCTCCATGATATCGGAAAGCTTATGATAAGCAATTCCATACTTCAAAAGCCTGCAAAGCTGAATGACTATGAATTTGAGCTTATGAAGCAGCATGCTTATTATACATATGACATACTTCAGCATATACATAACAAGAATATGGATGACATCATCATCTGGTCATCCCACCATCATGAGAAACTAAACGGAACCGGATATCCGTTCGGTCTCACAGCAGAACAGCTCTCACATGAAGAGAGACTTATGACCTGTTGTGATATATATCAGGCTCTTACTGAAGAAAGAACCTATAAAACAGGCTTCTCTCACGAGAAAGCTATCTCCATAATGAGAGATATGGTCATTAAGGGAGAAATCGATAATAACATCGTAAATGCAATCGACAATGTATTTTCACAGAATGTCAAACGCGATGTACCAAAGACTTCAATTCTTACATAGTATATAAGTTTCTAATTAACTTAATTAGAAGTAAACAAAGACGGGACGCAAAGTCCCGTCTTATATTTTTTAACGCACAATCATATGTATATCATAATGTAAGCCAACTACCAGGAAATAACTTCAGCTCCATCATTTGTTACAAGAACCTGAATCTCCCACTGAGCAGAGTTAGTTCCATCCTCGGTATAAACAGTCCAGTTATTTGCCTCATCTATAAATATATCAGGCTCTCCAATATTTACCATAGGCTCTATGGTAAACATCATTCCCGGAGCCATTACCATATCTGTTCCACGTCTGGTTACATAGCTTACCCAAGGCTCTTCATGGAATTCTATTCCTACTCCATGTCCTCCGATTTCACGAACCACTGAATATCCTGCAGCCTTAGCATGATCATTAACAGCCTGCCCCATATCTCCCAGGAATCCCCAAGGCTTAACTTCCTTAAGTCCAAGCTCTACGCATTCTTTAACAGTCTGTACCAGACGTCTGTCTTCCTCTGTTACATTTCCAAGCATAAACATACGGGATGAGTCTGAGAAATATCCGTTAAGGATAGTTGAACAGTCTACATTGATTATATCTCCATCCTGAAGTATCTCATTCTCGTCAGGAATACCGTGACATACTGCATCATTGATTGATGTACATACACTCTTAGGGAATCCTTCATAATTAAGCGGCGCAGGTATAGCACCATACTTCTTACATACTTCGTTTACTATTTTGTTAATGTCTTCTGTGCTCATTCCTACGCATATCTTGTCTGCAACCACATCAAGACACTCTACATTTACTTTTGCACTTTCTTTTATAAGTGCTATCTGTTCAGGTGTTTTTATCATATCACGTGTAGGAACCTTGTGACCCTGAAGCTTAAGCATCTCCAGTTTTCTGTCAAAGTCCTCATGACATGACTTATACTTTGTACCACTTCCACACCAGCATGGATCGTTTCTGCCTATTTTCTTTGCCACTTTGATACCTCTTTCTACTATACTTAATTTATGATAAAATATGATGCAGATGTCAAAAATCCTTTGACACCATAAAACCAATCTTTAACAACTGTTAAATATATCTTACTAACACAGATATGTCAACCCGTATTTGACTATTTACACTTCCAGAAGGAGGAATCATGGAAGAAGAACGCAGCCAGGCATTTACACCTATAGTAACATTTATTCTACTCGGAATAATTGTTTTAGTATTCTTCATAGAAATTATAGTTGGTGATGAAAATGATGTCGATACCATACTAAAACTTGGAGGTGCATATACACCATATATACTCGAAAAGCACGAGTACTATCGATTATTTACTGCTATGTTTCTGCACTTTGGTATAAACCATCTGGTCAGTAACTGTATAGCTCTTATTGCCATGGGGCAATATGTCGAAGCCTACTTCGGTCGTGTCCGCTATACCATCATCTATGTATTATCCGGTCTTGCCGGAAGTTTACTATCAGTCGCTTCAGACATACTGAGTGGAACCTATCCCGTAGCTGCCGGAGCCTCCGGTGCTATCTGTGGTCTACTTGGTGCCATGATAATACTGGCTATAGATAAAAGAACCCGAAGAGCCTTTCCACTACCAAGGATCATATTTGCCCTGGTCATGGTTCTGCTTCCCGGATTCGGTAAGTCTAATATCGCTGTCTATGCACACTTAGGTGGTCTTATAGGCGGATTCATAATAGCCCTTATCATGTATCTGATATCTTTTCGTGGAGCTGACATCTACATGGAAGATAATCTATAAGATAACATTCTCCGACTGAAGCTCACTTCCCGAGAGATAAGCTTCTCTTCCTGCCATAATTGCATACTTGAATGCATTTGCCATAAGATGCTGATTTGCCGCACTGGCAAGAGCTGTATTTGCCATAACAGCTGCACATCCTATTTCCATAGCTTCACAAGCCTGTGAAGGTCTGCCTATACCGGCATCAACTATTATTGGAAGGTTTATCTCCTGAAGAAGTACCTGTATGAAGTCTCTCGTTGCAAGTCCCTTATTGGAGCCACTGGTAGAGGCAAGTGGCATGATTGCCGCTGCTCCGGCATCTCTTAGAAGCTTGCAAATAGGCAGACTTGGATATATGTAAGGAATTACAGTAAATCCATTTTCTGCCAGCTGCGATGTGGCCTTGATAGTCTCATTATTATCCGGAAGAAGATACTTTGAATCATTCATTATCTCAATCTTAATCATATCCCCAAGTCCTCTGTTTCTCGCTTCCTTCGCCATCTGAACCGCCTCCTCAGCGGTTGTGGCTCCAAGAGTATTCGGCAGAACTTTTACTCCATCCGGAATCATTTTTAGAGGATCATCCTCTGTATCCAGTGTTTTTATCGCTACTGATATCAGTTCTACTCCGGCATCATTAACAGCCGAACTGATCAGCTCCTTAGTATATCTCGCGGTCTTTCCAGAACCTATAAAGAATCTGTTAGTAAATTCTTCATTTCCTATCTTAAGTGTATCATTAATCATTTCGAATAACTCCAAATCAATATATTCTTCTATGACAATACGTCAAAGAAGCACTACCATTTTACAATAGATATTCGAACTAATCAAATGATAATATGCCTCTTGTTATTTCACCCTCTTATAAATATTTTATTTGAATTACAAATTTTTCATTTTTTATTTTTTAAGATTGGTTTAAGCTTTCACTTTTATACTGACAGTAATTTAGAAAGGCGGTGATTCAATGAGAAATGAAACAATTATAATACCGGCTCTCGAACCTTCGGTTAAAATAATAAACTTAGTTAATTCATTAAAAATGCTATTCTCGCAATAAACGGTGACTATTATGGATTCAGGGATAGTGGTTATGTAATGAGAAACTCTTATCTATACCGTAATGTATCATCTGGAAATGATTCAGAGGACCTTGTGGTTTATGAAGATGGTACGATGGAAATAATCAAAGAAGGTGATATAACTGCTGATGCACTTAAGGATAAAGGCGCAGTGCAGATCTACTCGTTCGGTCCAGGACTTGTAGAAAATGGAACTACAACAAATGGTAATAAGATAAGCGAAATGTCTTTTCTCTTTTTATGGCCTTTGATACTTGGTTTTATCCCCACAAGAATCATCGAAAAACAGTTAGAGAAAAGAGCCCCCGGGAGACTGACACTCAATATATATAATTCAGGAGTAGCTGCCTTAACGGTAAGCTCTCTCCTGAAAGGAATCTTTGATATAGCCGGTAACTCCTCCAGATATCAGATATACCTTCTGATATTCGGAAGTATAATGTTTATAGCGGGACTTTTCCTATATATCAGAGAGCGTGTGAAGCATACATCATAAATCTCTGACATATTCCAGTCGTTTATGAAGTCTTAATATTTTTTCAAATTCTCCCTTATTTGCAGGACGACCTGAACCAAGATAGGTTGTCCTGCGATTTACATTCTCTATATCTATTTCGTCTACAGGATTTTCTTCCAGTCCCAAAACTTCAGCAAGATGCTTTACTGTTCCCTGATTACCGTCAATCAGCTGTATGCCTTCTCCAAAGGCTTTATAAAGAGCAGGCTTGAAATAATTAAAATGCGTACAGCCCAGAACTATCTCCGTATAGTTTTCTTTATCATATACGGCTACCTGTTCCTCGATATATGTATCTACCTTTTCTCCATCAAAAACCTCATCTTCAGCAAATCTTACGAGACCGGGCATCGGCAGAAGATCCACCCTATGCTGTGTATCCACTCTTTCAAGAAGGGAATGAAGCTTATTCTCACGTATGGTAACAGGCGTAGCCATAACCAGAACTCTTCCATCCTCTGATCCTTCTATCGCTGGTTTTACAGCCGGTTCCATCCCTATGATGGGAACACTATTCTTACTGCGCAGATAATCAGCAGCTACAGCCGTTGCAGTATTACAGGCTATAAGTATTACATCCGCTCCCTGACTTACAAGAAATGAAGTAATATCATCTGCGTATTCTATTATTTGTTCCGATGTTTTCATTCCATATGGCACATGGTCCACATCAGCATAAAAAATATACTCCTGGTCAGGCAGTCTGTGAAATGCTTCGTTTAATACAGAAATTCCACCTATTCCCGAATCAAATATTCCTATCTTCATTTTATCTCCACTTATGAATCCTCAGCTGTCTTATATAAAAAGTAACTAACTTTTAACAAGTAAAAGCCCGGAAGTCATACCCCACTTGACTTCCGGACTTTTGGAGGAAAAATTATGATAAACACTAAAAATTTCTATTTCTTATTGAGGTAATTTTAACATATATTAATAATTTTGGCAACAAAAAATATCAAATTTGCACAATTTTTTTAATAAAAGGTTACTATTCACAGTTCATGAGATAAGTAACAAAAATGACTGCTTGCAGGCACTTTTTTGTTTACTTATCTCATGATACCTGTGAAGCAGGAACTCAAAAAGCATGATTCAGTGCCTCCGAAGGAGGCAATAGAACATCGAATATTAGGCTTATTTAAGCTTGCTTAAGAATAAGCCATATTCGATGTGGACTTAAGAATGCTTTTTGAGTTAACTGTGAATAGTAACAATAAACGCACAAAACGCTTATTATCTTATGTAAACTATCTTTTTATTGTTTCCGGAAGTCTCAACTTTCAGATCCTTTATACCATATATAAACTTGGAAAGCGTAGCATAACCAAATTCTTTAACATTGAAACTTGGAAATTCATCATGGATTTTCTGCCCAAGCTGTCCCATCTCGATTCCCTTTGTTCCAGCTTCTGCAACCACATCAACAGCAAATTTCTTTACTCTCTTCTTCATATCCTTATCAGAATGAAGTGCCACAAAAACTGTACTTTCCTTTTTCTTGACATCAAAAGCAGCTGTTTCATCGATAAAAGTTGAAAGCGAACTATATCCATAATTACGGACATCGAAATCAGAATACTTCTTCTGGAGGCGGCTTCCTATCTCTCCAAGGCCTGTCTCCCTGCCCTTATTATCATTTTCAGTTATTATCTCTATTATATCATTCTCTATGATTTTCTGAGAGATCACATTTTCCGCTTTCTTCTTAAGCTTGGACTTTCCTTCATTCTTGGATGATGCATCATCTACGCTCTGATCCAGCAGAAGCTCAAGATCTGTAAAGACTGTACACGCCGCTCTGAAGGAACGTGGAGTCTTATTCTCTCCCATTCCTATGACATGCATACCGGACTCTCTCAGTCTGCTGGCAAGTCTGGTAAAATCTCCATCACTGGACACTATACAAAAACCATCTACACTTTCTGTATAGAGAATATCCATAGCATCTATGATCAGCGTAGAATCTGTGGCATTCTTACCCACAGTATTTCTAAACTGCTGTATAGGCGTGATAGAATTCTCCATCAGTTCTTTCTTCCATTTGTTTGCCTGAGTCGAAGTCCAGTCACCATATATTCTCTTATATGTAACAACTCCATACTTTGTCATCTCATCAAGTATGACGCCTATATACTTCGATGATATGTTATCTGAATCAATTAAAACTGCATATCGTTTGTCTTCCATAGTCGTTCCTTTTCTTCATAGTCTTTCTTAAGTAGGTGTTCATTCTTATTCGAAGTATTCAGCAACTTTCTTCAGATTATCTATAATCGGCAGATGCTGAGGACATACGCCTTCGCATTGTCCACAAGCTATACATTCACTCGCCTTTCCAAACTCCTTCGTCAGATTATCATAATATTCAGCCTGAGGTGTCCATCCTTTTCCCTCTACCTCCTGCAGATCCGCATTGTATAAGGAGAAGTATTTTGGAATATTAATATTCATTGGACAACCCGGCGCACAATAAGCACATCCCGTACATGGAACAGCTATAGTAGCATTTATCGCTTTGACAGCCTTATCAATAAGATTTCTTTCCTCATCATTAAGCGGTTTGAAATCAGACATGTATGCTGTATTATCATCTACCTGCTCCAGTGTACTCATTCCACTAAGAACCATGTATACATTATCAAGACTGGCTGCAAATCTGATTGCCCATGAAGGTATAGATGCTTCAGGATTATAATCCTTGAAGAGCTTTTCTACACTTTCAGGTACATTAGCCAAAGTGCCTCCCTTTACAGGTTCCATAACTATAACAGGCTTACCATGCTTAGTTGCAACTTCATAACATTCTCTGGAACGTATAGCCACGCTGTTCCAATCAAGATAATTGATCTGAAGCTGAACATATTCCATCTCCGGATGTTCATATAACACTTTATCCAGAAGCTCCGGTCCATCATGATATGAAAAACCTATATGTCTTACTGCTCCGGATATCTTCTTATCCTGAAGCCATTTCCAGCAGTCATACTTATCATATATCTCAATTGAATGAGAATTGACATCATGCAGCCAGTAATAATCAAAAAAGTCAGCTCCCGTCTTTCTCATCTGCTCCTGAAAGACTTTATCTCTATCTTCTTTTGAATGGAAGAATTCACTGTGAAGCTTTGTTGTAATGGTAAAACTGTCTCTGGAATGTCTTGTCATAAGTATATCTTTTACAGCATCTTCACTCTTGAAATTACAGTACATCCATGCTGTATCAAAATATGTAAATCCTCTTTCCAGAAACATATCGACCATACGACATGTCTTCTCTATATCTATCTTTCCTGCATCAGATGGATCATGAGATGGAAGTCTCATAAGTCCAAAACCAAGTTTCTTTGACATAATATCCCCTTTAATTAAATAAATTCAACTATTACACCCACTTCTAATCATCAGCTTCTTTAAGCGGAATATCCTGCAGAACCGAAACTTTTTCTTTATGCTTATTTCTTATGGA
>DOVG01000144.1:2098-5813 GCA_003520205.1 Lachnospiraceae bacterium | reverse complement strand
AGACCAAACATATGGTCATCTTCATTTATAGTTCCTCCAACAGCACAAAGAGAATTGTGACAGTTTGTAAGAACATAAGGAATAGGGAATTCCTTTAATCCTGAAGCTCTTGCAGTCTGAATAATACCAACAAATGTGATGTCATGAGATGTCATCTTATCGAATTTAATCTTAAGATTTTCTTCATCACCGGAAGTATTATGCTTTGAAAGGATTCCATTAGCTATAGTACCTTTCCTTGCTTCTTCTTTGGAAATCTTAATTCCTCTGGAAGAAAGCTCTGATGCAGCAGACTTGTCATCGGCAATAAGTTCTTTTCCATTTACAAGATATGCGCCTGTTTCATATAGTGTTACCATTTCTTTTCTCCTATCTTTGCAAGTCATCCGAGACAAAGCTCATTGACTCGTTTTTTGTATAATATATCCTGCTGCTTCCAGAATATCAGCAGCTTTATATTCTAATACCTTTTCTAAATCCTCATCCGGTTCGGTAAGATCAGGTACCATTATGGTCATAAGTCCAGCTCTTACGGCAGCCATAACTCCATTAGGAGCATCTTCTACTGCAAAAGCCTCCTCGGGATTACATCCAAGTTCCTGACACGCATGCAAATATACATACGGTGACGGTTTTCCTTCTTTTACATCTTTGGCACTTATCAGCTTATCAAAAAATCCCCTGATACCTGCTCTTTCCAGATAATTCTCAGTTTTGGGAATATTTGTAGCAGTAGCAACTGCAAGCCTGGCTCCATTTTCTTTTAATAACTTAAGAGCTTCTTTAACCCCCGGCTTTAACGGGATATCGATTTTCTCCATCAAAGGATCCATAAGTTCTTTTCTATGATCCCGAATATCTATATATGCCTCTTTTTTTCCTGTTCTCTTATACATCTTTTCAGTAGCAAAGCTTGTTCCAAGGCTTCGGTACTGAAGAAGTTCCTCTTTGCTAAGGTCATATCCCAGATCCTTTGCAGCTATATACCAGTATTTTTGATATATCTTTTCGGTGTCCAGAAGCGTTCCATCCATATCAAAGATTACTGTAATCATTTTTATCTCCTGTATTGAATATAACAGTTACGACCATTTCTCTTAGCAGCATAAAGACAGTCATCTACATTTTTAAATATCGTACTGCTTTCTTCTTTTCCATCAGTAGTGATAACTCCCAGACTGATGGTAATATTCTTATTAACTCCGCTGAATTTATATCCTTCTACAGTTAATCTCAGATTCTCAGTAAAGCTTACAGCCTCATCAGCATCAATCTCCGGAAGTGATATAAAGAATTCCTCTCCTCCCCATCTTCCGGCAAAGGAGCAATCCTTATCAGATATAGACTTTTTCATAATCTGGGCTATTTCTTTAAGAACACTGTCTCCTACATCATGCCCATATTCATCATTAATTGACTTGAAGTAATCTATATCCAGCATAACAAAGCTGACCACTTTGCTGGTATATGCAGCTCTTTTTATTTCTTCAATCGCTTCCTCTTCAAATTTTCTTCTGTTGAAAAGACCGGTAAGAGCATCATGATCAGATAATATTTTCAGCTTCTGATTCATCTTCTCAAGATTTCTATATGCATTTTGCAGTTCGGTAGTCGTGGCAGATACCAGCTGAGACAGTCTCTTTATCAGTAACGCCTGTCCCTCAAGTACCGAATCATCAACACTTATATATTCTTCAGTCTTCTTTTGGGAGTCCCCTTCTCTCATAGCTATAGAAAGAAGCGTTATATTATACTCCATAACTTCCCGGGTGTCTGGATTTCTCTTTACCTCACCCCAGGTATGGAAGCCTGCTACAGGTGCTATCTCATTAAATGGAATCATTTCCAGATCCACATAGTTCTCCCAGAAGGATTTACGAACAGAGCAGGAATAAAGAAGGATTGCCTCAGGACAGAAATCCTGCACATCCTTTAATCTCTGATTAACCTTTTCGACAATCAGAGATGGATTACCATAACATAGATATAATGACATCCCTTCGGTTACATAACCGGCAAGATCCAGTGTTCCATCTTCTTCAACTGCAATAGTATGTCTAAGAAGCTCGTCATCCTGAACCTTTACAATCAGCGGGAATTCAAAGGTTTCTTCTGCAAAATTCCCATCTCTGCTAATCTGAAGATACTTTTCATATATCTCAACAGCAGGTCTGTTATCTATCTCTATAAGTCTGTTTTCATCAGCCTTTGTAACTACAAAATGATGACCTATAGTCTGCCATCCAACTGATTTGTCCACATCTATATGAAAATCTTTTCCTGAATAGAGTATAGCAAAAATATCATTTGACAAAATCTCTTCATCATCAAATATAAAATGCTCTCCGTTCTCCATATCGTGTCCACCGGCATAACCACCGAATACACTCACTCCATCTTTACATTTACTTAATTCTTCGAAAATGTATCTGGTGTTGAATTCTGTACCCGGAAGTATCAGTTCAAGAGCCTTGATATCTTCAGTTAAGTTAACCTTTTCTGTAAGTTTTCTTCCTACCTCCGACTCGTTGCCTTTTATATTTTTATACTTAATCAGTTCTACATCAGTGCTTTCGAAAAAGAGTCCGGATATAAGTATTCCTTTATCCATCAGGCAGCCGCTTTTTATTTCCCCTGCTGATATAGTTCCTGCTATCAGCGAATCAGGAAAAATACGTCTTATTTCTTTAGAAATATCCAGAAGAATCTGCTCATTATAAATTCCACTGTAAATATGAAATAATAGATTCTTGTATTTGCCGGTTTTATATTCATGTATAAATTCTGACATCTGCTCATAAAGATCTATGTCACCTTTATAACCTAATACAATCTGTTTCATACGCCGCCCCTTTTTCCTGATATTTCTACTCTTTTACATCTTCAATGCAGAGTGTAGTGAGTTTATTTGCATCTATATTATCACTCGTTACTATCCTGGAAGCCTGTCTCTCAACACATCTCTCAAAGTAGTTTCTTACTTCCCTGGCATTAGCAAAGTTTTCCTCACCTTCAAGTGTCATATTATATAAATAATCTTTGACAAACCGGGAAGCATCCTGTGTAAGCACATAGTCCTGGCTACAGCACATGAGATCATATATTTTATACATCTCATCTCCATTATAATCAGGAAATTCTATAAATTTGTTAAATCTCGACTTCAGTCCCGGATTAGAATCAATGAATTCCTTCATTTCTTCAGTATAACCGGCAACTATCACTATAAAATCAGCCCGGTTATCTTCCATCCTCTTCAGTAATGTATCAACAGCTTCCTGACCAAAGTCCTGTCCATCTGATTTGGTCAAAGTATATGCTTCATCTATAAAGAGAATACCACCCATTGCTTCATCACATACTTTGGATGTTTTCTGAGCAGTCTGTCCTACATATCCCTCTACAAGCCCTGCTCTGTCAACCTCCACAAACTGACCTTTACTTACAACTCCCAGCTGGTGATATATCTCGGCAAGAAGTCTCGCCACGGTAGTTTTACCTGTTCCCGGATTCCCCGAAAAGACAAGATGAAGCGACATATCGGGAGTCTTTAGTCCCATTTCTTCACGAAGTCGTCGTATCTTCACAAGATTGATAAGATTATTCAGTTCTTTCTTTACTGTCTTTAGTCCTATCAGACTATTCAGTTCCTGAAGAAGCGAATCCAGATTTTCTGTATCACTGAGTGTCGGCTGTTCTGAAGTATAATTTGAAG
>DOVG01000144.1:0-2025 GCA_003520205.1 Lachnospiraceae bacterium | reverse complement strand
TATTACTTGAGGTATTATCTGAAGTATTATCTGAGCCTTCTATAGAAATACTTCGGTCAACCCTTCCTGAAGGAGCTTTTCTGAGCATACTTTCATCAAAGCCTGTTCCTTCTTCAGCATGCATCATATTATAATTGTTCATCATAATCATAGCATCCATATCAGCCTGTCTGGATGTATATGGACGGTCGTCACTACCTTGATTATATGATCTGCCCCATAGTAAGCTTCCAATCGTATTCTTACTATACTGACCAAAGAGCGAACCGATTCCTCTTCCGCCAAAGTAACTCCTTCCGAAATCATCATATTCTCTAGGTCTTCTTTCGGGCTTATCTATTATCCCCATAGATGCCCTGACCTGGGCAGGGGTCATTTCAAGAAGTCCCGCACTGTCTAAAACGGCATTCATCATGCCAATATACTCAGCTATTCTGTCTGCCTCATAATCACTTATTCCATTAAAAGCAGCAAAGTAACACCCAACATCATTAAATGTATTTATCAGATATTTCGAAAGAGATATCCCATACCCCGCTCTCCTGGTATAAGGCGACAGATCATCCTTGATAAAATACTGCAGGGATAGCGGAACTCTGTCCAGAATATCCGGACGAAGACTCTTGTCATTTCTCAGTCTTAAGAAGTTCTCTCTTGTTATTATTATCTGCAAGCTGTTATTTATAAAGTCCAGCTGAGAAAAATCGTCGCTGCTTTTTTCGTCATAGATGTATCCCAAAAAGACCAGCAGATCATTCTTTAACTGATCTCTGAGACTTATCTCCGCATCCTGCGGATAGGTTCCATTTTTCTTTCTGCCTATCTCATCTGCATATGAGAGAGAATAGGTTATCATCGCAGCGACGTCTTTTGTAATCATATTGATTTTCCCTAGTTACACCTATTTAACAGTTCTTCCCATCTCTTATCTATCTCTTCCTGGAATTCTCCAAGCAGATGCTCATTTTCAGGCTTAAACAGATGTTTGAATCTTCCCTGAGGCTTTAAGAAGTCCTCTATAGGAAGCTTATTCTTTGGTTCATATGAAAGTATCCACTTTCCATCTATTACCTCAAAGAGAGGCCAGTAACATGTATCTACAGCCAGCTTGCATATCTTCGCCATATCGGCTGCCTCAAAGCGCCAGCCTCTTGGACAAGGAGACATTACATTTAAAAATGCCGGTCCTTCAGTGTAGATAGCCTTCTCAGCCTTCTCATACAGATCCTTCATTCCTGAAGTAAATGTAGACTGTCCTACATAAGGGATGTTATGTGCTGCCATAATGGCTGCAAGATCCTTACGGGACTGAACCTTTCCTGTACTTACCTTTCCTACAGGAGTTGTTGTAGTATCTGCAAATCGTGGTGTAGCAGAAGATCTCTGTATACCGGTATTCATGTATGCGCCATTGTCATAGCATACATATACCATGTCATGTCCTCTTTCCATTGCACCTGAAAGTGACTGGAAACCTATATCATAAGTACCTCCATCACCACCAAATGTTATAAACTTATAAACAGTATCTTCGTCGATACGTCCTCTCTTCTTAAGTGCATTATATGCTGTTTCAACACCTGAAAGTGTTGCTCCTGCACAGGCAAATGCGTTATGAATATAGCTGTCTTCATATGCTGTAAAAGGATACAGATAAGTAGAAACCTCCAGACATCCTGTAGCATTTCCTATAACAGCCTTATCCTCTTCTTTAAGTGCTCTTAGCACTGTCCTTACTGTGATAGCCGCTCCACATCCGGCACAAAGTCTGTGTCCCGGTGTCAAACGCTCCGGTTTATTCATTACTTCTTTTAAATTATATGCCATTTTATATTCCCTCTCATCTGATGGCTTAAAAAAGTCATCCTGCTTAAGCTTCTATTTTAACTCCATCACCTGAACGACGTATATCCATCTGATCAGGCCCCTTGAATTCAAATATATCCTCAGGCTTTTCTGCTTCCTTATCTCTAAGTCCAACATACTTGAACTGAACTGGTTCAGCATCACGTCTTACTATCTCTC
>DOVG01000242.1 GCA_003520205.1 Lachnospiraceae bacterium | reverse complement strand
GCCGTTTTACTGGAAAACTTGTCAATCAAAAAATCAAGAGACAATCTCCTTTCGGTAACTCCTTCTACAAGTCGTGTAATAAAAGCTCTGTCTCTCTTTTCTTTAAACTGAAGCTGCGTAAGTGCCTGACCAAGCACATCAGACACATACGAATCTTCTTCCTCTATTCTTTTAAGTATATTAAAACTAATATCTCTTGTATCCATTTATTTAATCTACCCAAATAGTTCGCCCACCGAAATCTTGTAACCATTTAGAAATGCGACCGTATCCATAGGCTTCTTTCCTTCCGGCTGCAGTTTAAGTATTTTAAGACCTTTATCGGCACATTTAATAACAAAATACTTCTTTGTAACTTCTACCACTGAACCGTTTTGAACCGATGAATCACTCTTTGTCTCATCAGATAACTCAACCACTTCTGAATCAATTATTTTAAGAGTTTTTCCATCCAGAGATGTATATGCGCATGGCCATGGATACATAGCTCTAACGGTTCTTTCAAGCTCATTTGCTTTTTTAGAAAAGTCAAGATTACCCATTGACTTATCCAGCTTTCCCGAATAAGAGCTGGCTTCATCATCCTGGGCAGTTCTTGTTGCTGTTCCTGCCTCTATTTCTTCTATGGTCTTTATCACAAGATCTGCGCCTAATATCGACAATTCCTTTGTAAGCGTTTCAGTATTATGCCTTCCTATCTTCATAGATGCCTGAGATATAATATCGCCGGTATCCAGTCCTTTTGCCATGTACATGATGGTAACACCCGTCTCTTCATCGCCACTAAGTATACTTGCTTCAATCGGCGAAGCACCTCTGTACTTTGGAAGTAGTGATGCATGAATATTTATACAGCCATACTTCGGAAGATTCAGAACTTCCTCCGATAATATCTGTCCGTACGCCGCAACAACTATCAGATCAGGATTAAGTTCTTTAAGAACTTTTACAGATTCTATATCACGTAGCTTCTCCGGCTGATACACATCTATACCAAGCTCTGTAGCAGCAACCTTTACATCAGAAGGTACAAGCTTCTTGCTTCTTCCTTTAGGCTTATCCGGCTGCGTATAGACACCAAGTATTTCATGCCCTGTCTCATATAGTTTTTTTAACGGTGGAACTGCGAATTCCGGAGTTCCCATATATACAATTCTCATACCTATCCTCTCAACTATGTATTTTTAGTTTATACGAGTATAGATTACTCTACTCTTCGTCTTCGTCATCATACTCTTCATCGTATTCTTCCGGTTCTATTGGTTCTACTTTATAAAGTCCATCTATTGCAAGGTCTTTATAGAGTATTCCATCCAGATGATCTAATTCATGGCAGATAGCTCTGGCAAGAAGTTCCTCACCTTCAACAGTTATCTCATTCATGTTTCTGTCAAGTGCTTTACATATAACGTGATTCGGTCTGGAAACTTCTCCCTGAAGACCAGGAAGACTGAGACAGCCTTCAGGTCCAACCTGTTCTCCGTCCTGCTCTATAATCTCAGGATTTATAAGTGTAAGCGGATTTCCATCCTGCACGTCTATTACTACTATTCTTCTTAAAACTCCCACCTGAGGTGCCGCAAGTCCCACACCATTTGCATCATACATAGTATCAAACATGTCATCTATAAGTGTGCTGAGTCTTTCAGTCATCTTCTCTACAGGCTTGCATTTTTTTCTCAGTACGTCATCTCCATCAACTCTGATATTTCTTATTGCCATATCTTTACCTCTTTTTCTAGATAATCCTCATAGGATTAAAATCATATTGTATTTCTACTACCGTCTTATCATTTATTTCATGAAGAAGTTCTTCGAACTTTTCATCACATCTAACAGATATATCTGTCAATCTGTCATTATCTGAACACTTCAGATAAATAACTCTTCGATATATGTTATTTATCCTGTATATCGATGCTTCGGTCGGTCCTACTATATCTATATCCGAGCTTCTTTTACCAGATACACTGTCTTCATTTTCTTTCAGCGATATTCGTATATCCTTAATGAATTCAGCCAGTTCATCCGACACCTTTATCAGACTTCTCTCATTATCTGAAATAATTACTATAGCAAGCAAATGTACTATAGGCGGATAGCGTAGAAGTCTTCTATAGGACAACTCATAATCATAAAACGCTTTATAATCCTGACTTTTGGAGCACTGAACCGCATAGTGATCAGGCTGGTAGGTCTGTATGACAACCTTTCCCGGAAGATCCGCACGTCCGGCTCTTCCTGCAGCCTGAACCAGAAGATCAAATGTACGTTCTGACGATTCGAAGTCCGAATCAAAAAGACTCAGGTCAGCAAGTATATTTCCCACGACCGTAACTTTAGGAAAATCATGTCCTTTTACTATCATCTGTGTACCAATCAAACAGTCTGCTTCATGCTCTCTGAAGCTTCTTATTATCTCTCCATGTGCCCCCTTCTTCATAGTTGTATCTCTATCCATACGAAGGGTTCTTATGCCAGGAAAAAGCTTCTTCACTTCCTGTTCCAGCTTCTCAGTACCAGTACCATATCCACCTATCAGATTAGATCTGCACTTCGGGCATCCATCGGGCATACTCTGTGTATAGCCGCAATAATGACACATCAGTTTTGCCCCTGCATGCAGCGACAGCGACACATCACAGTTAGGACACTTAATCACTTCTCCACAGCTTCTGCAGGATACAAATGAATTATACCCTCTGCGGTTTATGAAGAGCATAGCCTGCTCTCCTCTTTTGAATGCATTATCCAGATCCTCATATAAAGTCTTCGATATAATGCTTCTGTTCCCCTGCTTTAGTTCTTCTCGCAGATCAACAATCTCTATATCCGGAAGCGCGGCTCCATTCACTCTGTCTGTGAGTGACATCAGTTTATATTCGCCCTTTTCAGCTTTATAAAAGCTTTCAACAGAAGGCGTTGCCGAACCAAGAATTACTCTTGCTCCCTCAAGACGAGCCCTCTCTATAGCAACCTCTCTGGCGTGGTATTTGGGGGTTGTTTCACTCTTATAGGATACATCATGCTCCTCATCAATGATAATAAGTCCAAGATTTGGAAATGGAGCAAAAAGCGCTGAACGGGGCCCGATCATTATATGAGTTTTTCCTTCTCTCGCTTTTATAAACTCCCGATACTTCTCACCCTTACTCAGCTGTGAATTCAGTATGGCTATTGAATCCTGAAAATAACTGCTGAACCTTGCAACAGTCTGATATGTGAGTGCTATCTCAGGAACCAGAACTATTACATCCTGGCCTCTTTTTATAACTTCCTCCGCCATACGGATATACACTTCTGTTTTACCGCTTCCTGTTACACCATGTAACAGATAGACTAAGGATTTCTCATCTGCTGTATCTTTAGATGCACCTGCATCCAGATCCTCTATAAACTGATCAACTATATCCTGTTGGGCAACTTCCAGCCCTTCTATCGGCTTAAAATCAGGAATAAGCTCTCTGGTATCGACCGTACCTTTACGCCCTCTTACCTTCTCTTTAACCGGCATGACGGTTTTCAGTGAACTTATCATTGTTCCGCCATAAGTCTGTTTCATCCACTCAGCAAGCTTTATCAGCTTTCCTTCTACACTGAGAGAATTCTCAGATACCTCTTTTATCTCTTTTATCTTATCTATATCCCAGTTAGGTTCAGTAGCTTTGGCTACCACGTAACCACTTCTGACTCTGTTACCATTTCCAAAAGGAACCTTAACTGCCGTTCCTACCTGAACCTTTGCCTCAAGTTCCTGGGGAATTCTGTATCTGAAGGGTCTATCTACTCCCTCATGCGAAATATCTATTATTATATCCGCATATTTTATCGACATCCTCTTCCTCCAATATATCCCTGATGAGTTCTCTCTCATCCATATGATATTTCTTGCCGTTTATCTCCTGATAATCCTCATGACCTTTTCCTGCCAGGATAATAACATCTCCCTCCTGGGCATTCATTATAGCATATCTGATTGCTTCTTTACGATCTATGATATCCACATACTTACCATCAGTTTTTTCTATACCGGTTATGATATCATCTATAATAGCCTGCGGCTCTTCTTTCCTTGGATTATCACTTGTTATTATAGAAAGGTCTGATAATCTTCCTGATACTTCACCCATCTCATATCTTCTTGCCTTTGATCTGTTACCGCCACATCCGAAAAGCGTAACTATTCTCTTTGGATTATATTCCTTAATAGCATTAAGAAGCGATTCCAGGGACATACCATTATGTGCATAATCAATCATAAGGGTAAATTTATCAGATATAGGAATCATTTCCACTCTTCCTCTTACTTTGATTTCGGACAGAATCCTTTTTATCTCATCAAAACCCACTCCAAGACAATCAGCAACTACGAGTGCTGCAAGTGAATTATGAATGCTGAATTCTCCGGGAAGGTCAACTCTTACAGTTCCTTCGAGAGTTCCTTCAAGCTCATACTGTATACCCATGATACCATTTTCAATATAAAGCTTATGTCCGACTGCCCGATAGTCAGCCTCCTCCGCTTCTCCAAATGTTATCGGATAAGATGAACTTCCTTCCATCATGTACTCAGCTTCCGGATCATCTATATTATAGATTCCTTTCCTGCACATGCTGAACAGCTTCTTCTTACACTCTCTGTAATTCTCATAGCTGTCATGTTCATTAGGTCCTATATGATCAGGTGAAAGATTCGTAAATATACCAAAATCAAAATCAACTCCGGCAACTCTGTCCATCATGAGTCCCTGAGAAGATACCTCCATAACTACAGCTTCCAGATCATTTTCTACCATATCTCGCATGGTCTTATGAACAATTATCGACTCTGGAGTAGTATTTGCAGCAGGATAACTTGCCTTTCCATCCTGAATCTCTATGGTACCGATCAGGCCTACTCTCACTCCGGCGAGTTCAAGCATTTCCTTAATCATATAAGAAGTCGTTGTCTTTCCCTTTGTGCCAGTTATACCTATAACTGTCAGCTCCTTTGAAGGTTCTCCATAGAAGCGACTGCTTATAATTCCCATAGCATATCTGGCAGATGGTACATTTATTATTGTTACTCTTTCACTTTCCATTTCTTCGAAGAGTCCATTTACCGTTATATCATCCTGTAATATATCACTCAGCTTCTTCTCAGCCTTCTCAGTAACTATTACGGCAGCATCCTGTCTTATAACATCAGGTATGAATCTTGCTCCATCTACTGTTGCTCCGGGTATAGCAAAATAAAGCATTCCCTCCTCAACTTTACGAGAATCATTTGTAATACCCTCTACATCTATATCTGTATTTCCACATATAACTTCATATTCCAGATCAACCAATAAATCTGACAGCTTCATATTATTCTTTCCCCCCGCTATGCGGTTCCTTCCTTGGCTATTTTATAGTCCTTCTTTATGCTAATATATCAAGAAAGCGAACAGATATCTGTTCGCTATCACTGACTTTTACTCATCATCTCCGAGTATTCTGATTTTCTCTTCGTATAACTCTTCAACTGCTATCGAAAGAGGCTTTGTACCTTCTGGAAGATTAACCAGTGGCTCAGCACCTGCTATAATCTGTCTTGCTCTCTTAGCTGTTGCAAGAACTATCGAGTAACGGCTCTTAACAACCGGATGCTCTCCTGGTTCAACTCCTTCATTAGCTATTTCCATTAAGTCGCTGTATGATGGATGTATCATATTCTTTCCTCCTTATGATTATTCCCTTAACTAGTTTAACTATCACGGGATAACATTATTTATTAGTATATGCCTCTAATTCCTTCTTTATATCAATCAGGAATTGAGTATTGTTTTCTTTTTTACAGGTTTCACTTACAACTATGGAATGTACTGCATCAACGCATTCATCCAGATCATCGTTAACAACTATGTACTCGTATGATTCCATAGACTCTGCCTCTTCAGCAGCTCTCATAATTCTCTTCTGGATAACTTCTTCAGTTTCAGAACCTCTTCCTGTAAGTCTGGCATGAAGTGTCTCTATATCCTTTGTAGTAATAAATATAAGTATAGCATTAGGATATTGTGACTTTATATTCATGGCACCCTGCACTTCTATCTCAAGAATGACATTTTTTCCATCCGCTATTTCATCCTCGACAAACTTTCTTGGTGTGCCATAATAATTATCTACATACTGAGCCCATTCGATGAGGCCATTATAATCTATAAGTGATTTGAACTCATCTACTGTTTTGAAGTAGTATTCTCTTCCATCTATTTCTCCCTCTCTGGGAGCTCTGGTAGTTGCGGAAATGGACAGACTGTAATTATACTTCTCCAGAAGCTTTTTGACAACAGTTCCTTTTCCAGCACCTGAAAAACCGGAAATTACTATTAATCGCCCCTTTGACATCTTTCAACTCCTTTTTCTTTCTTATTCCCACACTATTCAATATTTTGAACTTGCTCTCTAACTTTCTCTATGCAAGTCTTCATATCTATTCCGATATCTGTTACTGCAAGTGTGTCTGACTTGGAGAGTGTAGTATTTGCCTCTCTGTTCATCTCCTGAACTATGAAGTCAAGTCTCCTGCCTATAGAGCTGTTCTTCTCCGATGCCTCATCACCCTCTGATGATGCATTATCATTTTCTGCCAGCATCTCACGAACTGCAGCGATATGGCTGTGAAGTCTAACCAGTTCTTCATCAACAGCTACCTTATCTGAATATATAGTAACTTCCTGAACGATACGTGCATCATCTATATCTGTTGTTTCAAGAAGCTTCTCCACTTTCTCAGTAAGTTTACTCCTGAATTCATCTATCATCTTTGGAGCAAGCTCATCAACCTGACATGTCAGTTTCTCAAGCTCTTCCATTTTGTCAATGATATCAGCAGAAAGTCTGGCACCCTCATTACATCTTGACTCCATGAACTGTTTACCAGCCTCGTCAAAAACCTTCTCGATGATTTCGTACTCTTCATCTTCTACAAAATAATCCTCTTCTACTGTGAGAACATCAGGAAATCTGGCAACAACAGTCGGCTTATATTCTTCTTCAAGTCCGAAATCTTTCTCGATACTCTTGAAATGATCCATATACTGCTGAAGCACATCCTTATCATACTTAACCGTATAACCTGATGACTTGAGATTATTATATGTAACAAATATATCTATCTTTCCTCTTTCAGCATACAGTTTGATTCTCTTTCTTAATTCAGGTTCAAATCTGCTGATAAGTCTCGGAAGCTTTATACTTACATCACAATATCTGTGATTTACCGATTTTATCTCTATTATGATTCGTCTGTTTTCGTCAGAGTATTCACTCCTTCCAAAACCAGTCATACTATAAACCATATATATTTACCTCATTTATTACACTGTAAACTCTGAATCCATAAGCCATCATATTATATCCTATTATGATATATATTTCAAGAGCGCAAACCAAAAAAGGAACCTCCCATTGGGGGGAAGTTCCTCTGATAATTCTCTTAACTTTTCTAAATATGCCGGCTATACGGATGCCACTGCATCCATAAGCGCGCTGCTATATACCGCACCAAAACCTCTTTCCATAGGCACTATACTGATAGCACTATCAAGATCTTCGATACCTATATCTGCAGCAGCTGCATCTGCCTGTCCGGATATATCTACGATGATATCTGCCTCAAAACGACGTGACAGGTCACTCATATTCTGGCTCAGATCAAAAAATGTTTCAGAACTCAGTTCATATGCCAGGGATATAATGTCAAACTTCTTTCCCCCTGAAACCTGAAATCTGTTATACCATTTTTTTGCAGCCTCATTATCAGTGCTGTTCTTTGATCCGATTATCACTTTACATTCCGGCGAAACTGCCTTCACTGCATTTATGCATGAATTAACCATTCTTGTCTGTTCTTCGAAGCTGAAGCTTATACCCTGCAACTCTTCAAAAAGTCCGGAATCTATCTGAACGAATGAAGGCAGTGCTCCATTTTCAGACAGCTTTGTAAATAGTTTATGAATATTCTCAAACCCGCCTCTTTCGGACTTTCTGACAAACATCCTGTTATCAGCGCCAGTTTCTGACATAACCCCTTCATAAAGTGGAAGAAGATTAAGTCTGAGGCACCATTTCATTCCTGCACCTATGACATCTTTTCCCGATGCGATTATCGAATCTGCATTATCATATATACCATTAGTTACATCGACAGTATTCATTACAGCATTAACACCTTTAGATACATAACTGTTTATGCTGCCTCCAGACCCCTCTAATACATTTGCTATCTTACATAAGTTACTCACTTTTTACCCTCTCTCTCCCATTATTAAAACAAAACACTTTTTTCTTGTAACCTTATGCCTAATATTTCAAAATGTCAATTCTCACAACTTAACAAAAATCATATCGGTTTTTGTAAAAAATAGCCGATTATGTCTAATACTCAAAAAATTATCTGTCAAATATCATATCTTATTTGATTTAAATGCGTCATCTCTTGTTAGATTTTCTCCATATCTTCCTTTGTTCAGCTTCTTTGATAAGTTCGTCTCTGAAATCAGGATGTGCTATGGATATCAGATCCTCAGCTCTCTCCCATGTTGACTTGCCCTCGAGATTGACAACGCCATACTCTGTAGCTATAAAGTAAACCTGACTACGTGGCGATGTAATAATATCTCCATTGAACTGTGGTCTGATCCTGGAATGATAAGTACCATCCTTTTCTTTATATCTGGAGTACATGCAGATAAATGCCTTTCCTCCTCTGGATGCTGAAGCGCCTGCCAGAAAGTCAAGCTGCCCTCCGGTTCCACTTATCTGTCTGGAGCCAGAACTCTCTGCCGCAACCTGACCATACAGATCTACAGCAACACACCCATTTATCGATACCATATTATCAAGCTGGGCTATAACGCTCGGACGATTGACGTATTCAAGTGGGTATGCAGCTATTCCATGGTTGTCATCCAGCCATTCATATAATTCATTTGAACCAACTGCACAGCCAAAGACACCCTTTCCCTTATCTATATTTTTAAGGCGGTTCGTCAGTTTGCCGGAACGATACAGTTCCAGATATGCATCTGTACACAGCTCTGTATGCATTCCGAGATCCTTTATATCTGATTCGGATATAAGCTTTCCTACTGCATTCGGAATACTACCTATTCCCAGCTGAAGATTAGCTCCATCTACTATGTATGGAATGATATGGGATGCTATCTGAATGTCAGTTTCATTTGGCACTATTGGCTGCATATCCCTGAATGGCATATGGATACCTTCAACGATGTAATCTACATCAGATATATGAATACATTCATGATATCCGCCGTGTATCTTCGGCATATTTTCATTCACTTCAACTATTACGATATCAGCCTTCTCACAGATAGGTCCTGCCACTCCAGTATTAACTGAGAAATTAAAATATCCGTGTTTATCCATCGGAGACACACTGACCATGACTACATTTACCTTAATAAAGTATTCATAGTATGCTGCATTGTTATGAAATACCATAGGAATATAGTAGCAGAGTCCTCTGTCACACAGCTTTCTCTCGTATGAAGAACAGTGCCAGCTATGATATATGAAATGTTCTTCAGTTCCATCACACTCTGCAACCTCAATAGGTCCCTGCAGAAGATTTCCTCTTATCTTTACATCGTAAAGTTCATCACGACGGGCAGCAAGCGCCTTGTCCAACAGAACCGGCATTCCCAGTGAACTGGTATAGTCAACCCAGTCACCATCTTTTACTACCTTAACAGCCTCTTCAGCCGTGCGGAGCTTCTGTATATATTCTCTCGTATAATCAATCAACATATCTCTTCTCCGTTAATCAGTCATCTAATATCTTTACGCCTTCAGAAACAGCTGGAACAGCCATCATAGAATAGTTTGTATGATATATAACATATCCCGGATTTGCAGCAGGTGGCTTCTTTAGATTCTTTCTCTCCGTATAGTCTATTTCAACCTTCGGAGCGTCCTTGGAAGATGAATAGTACGCCGCAAGTGCAGCAGCCTCTTCAAATACTCTGTCCGGAATATCCTCCAGTCTTTCTTCTCCATCCTTCAGTTTCACGATAACATGAGACCCCGGAACTGACTTGGCATGAAACCATATATCTTTTCCAACAGCTATACCAAAGGTCAGCTTCTCGTTCTGAATATTATTTTTTCCGACATATATGTCGTATCCATCACTCGATATAAAATGAAGCGGTTTTCCGGCAGATGTCTTTCTGTCACCCTTATTCTTCTTCTGTTTCTTCAGCACTCCTGCTG
>DOVG01000132.1 GCA_003520205.1 Lachnospiraceae bacterium | reverse complement strand
ATCTAAAAACTGATGTTCCAGCCATCCCCGGATTTTTTAAACTATATATTGAGGCTGGTATCTGCAGAGCCCATGCAATTATAAATGTAATAACAACGAAGCTAATAACCTTTTTCTTATCCATTTTTTCGTTCATTTTTATCCTCACTCTTATAGTATCTTTTATAGAATTACACACTTCGCCCGGGTGCAAGGATTTTTCTATAAAGTCCCCAGCAGACTATACTTAAAACAGCTATAAATCCAACACCCAGAAGATGTACACGCGCGTCGGTCATTACTGCTGCTCCACCTATAAAAAGCATCACAGGAAGTGCACCAAGCATACTGAGTCCTGTTGCTGCGCCCTGCTTAATAACTTCTGTTTCATTTTCCCAATTGAACTTAGGAAACTTCAGATTGCAAAACAGTCCAAGAAGCACTGAATAGAGAGTAGTCAGCGCCGGTACTACTATCAGCCATAGTCTCTCTAACGGTCCGGCATTTACAGTAAATAGAAGTATTATTTCTGTCAGCGCATAAAATGGTGCTACAAATATCAGATTGAATAGTATCTTAGCTCCATAAATATCGCGTGATTTTAGTGGCATGGTTTTCATTATCCACCAGCTCTTTCCTTCAATTGATATACTAGACGAAGTGATGCTTATCATACTGAAAACAAGTCCTATCAGATAAGGAATCGCATTTTCAAGCTTTAACTCTATCGGAAGATTTCCTGCACTCAGTAGTATTCTATTTATATCTACAAAGCCTAAGGAAACAGCAAGAATTACAGCTATAACCGGACCAACGATTGTATTGGATACATATACTCCGGATGAGAAATATCTTGACGCCTCCTTCTTTACAAGAGCCTTTAGTACCGAAGCTTTCTTTAGTTCCGAGAGGTTATAACATTTATGTTCCTGCTTTAAGAATAGTCTTCTGGAAATGGCGAAGAAATATTTTCCAATCACAGTAACCGTAATTATTATAATCACAAGTGAAATAAGTGCATAAATGGCTACTGCGGCAAAATCAGCATTTGTAAGCATATCTCCCAGAATCTTCACTGCAGGAAATGCATTCTCCATAGCTGTCATCTTCTCACTGATTAACCTTGAAAACTCTGCATTTATCTCTTCATTTAATTCATTTCTCGGAGTGAACCCTTCTGCTGTTCCAACTCCGGCCTTTGACGAGATAATTCCACTTACCATAAATGAAGCAGTTACGACCGTAATCACCAGGATTACTTCAGTAAGAACCTTGTGACGGTTTCTTGCTAGTATAGCTGCAAATATAATCCCAACCCACGCAGCCACTGCCGTTGGAAGGATAGGACTTATAATACATACAGGAATGATCGAGATGTAGAACAGGATACCGCATCCCGTCCTGATTCCATATATCAGCATAGATGGAATGATTACAGCAAGCCCGACAATCAGATTATCAAAATACATTCTGAAAACTCTGGATGCTACAATACTTTTTCCACTAAGCGGATATGCAGATACCATCTCCTGATCTTTTTCTCTATAAATTATATCCTTAGCTCTGTAGATTCCTACGAGCATATTAATCATTCCGGCCAGCAAAAAATATAGAACCGGAATATATTTTGTCGCCCCAATCTTATCCAGAAGCATACTTTGCATTACTATATATCCTGCAAGAAATCCATACAAAACTATAAGAACTCCGAACAGAAATCCTTTCTGTTTCCTGGCTGCTTTATCCTTCACATATCGCAGCTCATTTATTCCGAGGAAGTTTATTAATTCTAATTTTATGAGAGAACGAACGCTCATCCTTATACCTCTTATTTACACACTTTCCATAAATAGTTCTTCCAGTGACTCACCATCTTTAACAACTTCATTCATAAAGCCGCTGGCAAGCAGCTTTCCACTCTTTATGATAGCCACCTTGTTGCAGAGCTTTTCAGCAACTTCAAGTACATGGGTTGAGAAAAGAATTGCACTTCCCTGCTCTGTCATCTCTCTCATTATCTCCTTCAGAGAAAAAGCAGCTTTGGGGTCAAGTCCTACAAAAGGTTCATCCATTATAAGAAGCCTTGGGCTATGAAGAAGTGCAGATATAATAACCAGCTTCTGTTTCATACCATGGGAATATGATGATATCAGATCACCAAGAGAGCTTGTTATCTCAAACATATCTGCGTATTCTGAAATCTTCTTTTCACGCTCTGCTTCTGATACATTATAGATATCTGCCACGAACTGAAGATACTGAATACCTGTCATAAATTCATAGATATCCGGATTATCAGGAATATATGCAATCCTCTTTTTTACCTCCATTGGAGAATCCAGGATATTTATTCCATCTATCAGAACCTCACCCTTATCAAACTCATGTATTCCTGTGATTGCTTTTAGAAGCGTTGTCTTTCCGGCACCATTATGTCCGATAAATGCATAGATATCTCCAGATTCAACAGTAATAGATATATCCTTTATACCTTTATCCGTTCCTTTATATATTTTATCCAGATTCTTTATTACTAACATATTATTTCTCCTTGAAATATCTTTAGTAAGCATCATTATCTTCAATGTATTAGTTATACTGTTTGTATTACTTGTATTGTTTGTATTATTTATTGTAATACAGACAATACACCATTATATTATTATTGTCAAGATTTTTCGAGATTAATCTTTTCAAATTTTTGTAACTAATATTTTCAAACATAAACCAAAAAAGAAGCTGTGCACCGGTTGTTTAGTGTACAGCCTCTTTTGATTGACTTTATTTGCGATATATTAATCAGATATCTGATTTAAAACTTCACTGTATACTTTCTCAGATTCTCCGTTACTTTCCCCATTTATATAATATTTCTTTCCATCAGCACTGACAGTCATATATTTTTTCGTATTCAAATCCAGAAAGACTATACATCCGCTTTCATCGTTCACATAGTATTTCCCCTTATACTTTGGATCCATATCATAGCCAGCCTCCTTACGAAGTTTAAGTTTAGCAGAATCAGATTCTATAGTTATATCATCTATGTCACTTATAGGAATGCAGTAATCATCCTTCATTTGATGACATATTATATTTCCATCTTCAACTCGTACTTTCATCGGTGTCTGACCAAGTATTCCAACATATATGAGCTCAAAAAGTATAAATATTACCAGAAGAATCGTAAGAACTCCTATCACCTTCCCAACCGGATGTGCCATATTCACAGTAGTTCCAACGCCTACTCTCTTATCAATGTTCAGTCTCTTATCTTCCGGATTATAGTAGATCTGTCCCAGTATCCAGTTATCGTCATCATCAATCTCAACAGATGTTTCATTCTTATATCTCTTCTCTATCAGCTTCTGTCTTCTTAAGAAAAAGAATCCTCCTGTCATAATTCCCAGCATATAGACCGCATATAGACTCAGATACAGAATCTGATCATCCCATATAGACATTGTTATCATCATTACTATAATGACAGCTGTATTAATCCATGTAAACAGAACTATAAAGTCCGCCATATTCTTTTTCTTAGCTCTGTTGTAGTTGATATTTATGTCACTGTCTTCAGAAATAACTTCATTTCTGATTCCATCCATCATAAATGCTATGGGAATGAGCATAATACTGACAAAAAGGAGTGCCCCCGACATACCAGTCATTAACCGTGCCTGATATTCATGTCCAGAAGAAAATCCGGCTATTTTTACTACACCTATGTCATTTAGAAGTGCCACAAGAAAAAATACTGCAGCTATAATGTTTGGAATAATAATGCTTGATTTTTTTAGTGCATGAACCGCTCCCACACTTTTTAGGTCTGTATAAACTACACCTTTTTCAAAGTTCAGCCCAAGTTCACGTTTGAGACTCTTCAGCTCACTATTACCTTTTGTAAAAGGAGCGAACATAAGAACAAAATCTATAAATATAAAAACAGTCCAGACTATCAACCTGACCGTAAAGTCTGGAATAAAACAAAATCCTACCATCAGGATAATAGATATCACCAGATAGATATTGGCCTTTTTTCTGCACTGCGATGATATCTCATCTACTCTCTTAGCTATAATTTCTTCTTTAAATTCGGTGCGGTTACGTACACCGTATATATATTTTTTATCTTTCCACTTTTTAGGATACTCATATATATAGATAAATAAAATGCTTGGCAGCATTATTATCATCATTACTATATTAAAGATAATTTCCATTTTTTATACCTATCCATTTTAGTCTAATCGTTCGAATCAGATACTTTCCTTACAGTTCGTTACATGATCAGTAATATTCATCTATAAGTTTCAATATATCCTTCTTCGGTACTCCGGAGAGTCTTGCCTCGGAAATAATACGTTTCAGATCAGTCTTATTCTCTTCACTCAGCACACCCGACTTATTTATACTTTCCCTGACACGAGCACCATTCTTCCTGTCAGTTAATATATATCCCTCTGACTTAAGCAACTGATAAACCTTACTTACAGTCATAGTATTTATACCCATTTCCAGCGCAAGGGCACGTACTGTTGGAAGCTGTTCTCCCGGAGCAAGTTCTCCGTTTGATATTCCGATAACTATCTGATTTCTGATTTGCATATAGATGGGAACATCTGAGTATTCGTCTATTTTTATTACCATATCTACCTCAATGTAATATATCTTCCCTATCACTTATAGGAAGTAAGCTTAAACGGTTTATGTATTATTCATTATAATACATAAAATACAATAGATTATTATACATGTCAATCAGTCTTTAATTAGTTAGACATACTTTGTTCATAATAAAAGGTTGGATTTTTATAATAAATGTCATATTTTTTGAAAACCCAAAAATTTATCTATGTTACATTTTATTTAGTACAAAGCAAAAGATATTTTAACACCACTTCTATAACAAGAAAGGAGCATTGATCATGGAGTATTATATTGATTTAATTGAAGAAGAACTTACAGACGAACTCACATTTGAAGACATGATGGAAAACAGCAATGCTATGCTTGTTAGTAACGAAGAATACAACATTATTCACTCTTTCCTTTGTAAATATATAAATACATATAAGAATCCAGCTTGTGAACTCACTATCAATCTGGAAAATTTATATGAAGAAGAGGATGAAGATATTGATTTTAATAAGGTAGTTGATTTATGTACCTTCATCATCGGATGCAGCCTGAGAAAGAGCGACGTAATAACCCGTAATAACAACAAAATCATTGTATTGCTGCCTGAACTCTCTCAACAGAATATGCTATCCATCATCAAAAGAATAGAAAATAAACTGGTCAGCCAGGGAGTTAAAAATCTAACTAAAATATGTATAGATTCCAGGATGATCGTTCCCAATGGAGAGCTGCCTCTGTACCTAAAGGTTGCAATATAAACATGCCATATGCGGATTCTCCCACGCATATCTCAGAAAGTCCTGAAAAGGGGCTTTCTTTTTTTTTCATTTCAGTTATAATCCAAATTAGGGGGAAAGCATGAGGGGGTTAAATATATGGATACAAATGACACACTCAACTACAAATTATATTTTCAAAGGCAGGAGGAATTTGTTCGCGCTGACTATCGTGCAGAATTCAAACAATATAATAGAATAAGATATGGCGATGTCGAAGGAGTCAGAGAACGATTCAAAATCGCACGCAAAAAGTTTGAGGAAGGCCGAGGTAGTCTTTCGGATGATCCTGTCAGAAATATGATATATCATCATGTAACTGCTATAGCTGTAATAAGCAGAATGTGCATCGATACCGGTATGGATGTTGATACCGCTTACACTTTAGGTGATATATATATAAGAAAGGCTGATAAAGCCAAGAGTGTAGAAGAAGTACTTGATATCACTGCAGAGATGCAGATAGATTATGCAACCCGAATGCGAGATCTTAAAAAGGTTGATGTTGTTTCTGTGCATATAAAAAGAAGTATTGATTATATTCTGGACAATTTGCAAAGACAGATTACTGTAAGCGAGCTGGCTGCCAGAGAGGGACTTAGTACAGGATATTTTTCCCGTCTTTTCGTAGAAGAAATCGGTATAAATGTAAATCAATTTATAAATGATTCAAAGATAAAAGCTGCCCAGAATATGCTTAGATATTCTGATTTCTCTATTCTTGATATATCTATATCTCTGGGGTTCTCATCACAGAGTGCATTTTCATCTGTGTTCAAAAAAATGACCGGAATGACACCTAAAATATATAGAGACAGATTCTATACCATCAATATGACACACGGAAATGGGGATGATATGTCATAGTGACTATCATGACACATCATCCCCATACTCTATAAATCTGACTTTTTAAGTCATGTCTTTACAGGCTTCTGGTAATCAGTCTGCAGCTTGATTGATTTTAATTATCATTTCTACGGTATCTTCCACGGATGCATTTGTCTCATCTATCACAAAGTCTGCATATTTTTCATATAATTTACACCTGGCCGAATACATTTCATCCAGAGTTTCACCCGGCTTAAGTACTACGCCTCTTTGTTTGATGTTGTGAAGTCTCTTAAAGAGATTATCCTTCTCCACTTTAAGATATATTACCTTTCCATGCTTCTTCAAATGATTCATTCCTGCTTCGCTATATACAACACTTCCTCCTGTTGCTATTACAGCATTTGATGTATCAATCGACAGAACAGCAGCTTCTTCAGTCTTAAGAAATCCTTCTATTCCACGTTCTTTAATTATGTCACATAAAAGAGCTCCTTCACGCTGCTGGATTACTATATCTGAATCTATAAAAGTACGTCCCAATACTTTTGCAAGTATTACCCCTACTGTACTTTTTCCAGATGCTGGCATACCTACCAGTATATAATTCTCTTTGATAATATTTGTCATTTTAATTCTTTTTTGCCTCATTTATTACTTCTAATAAACCATCATTGAATGCTATAGTTTTTTCCCGGCTTTATTATAACTAATTAACCAAGAACTAATCCCAACACTCCCATAAATACAAAAAATACTGCCAGAATTATCAGCGATACAGTTGTAAGACCTGACATAACAGGATCATAGTACT
>DOVG01000136.1 GCA_003520205.1 Lachnospiraceae bacterium | reverse complement strand
ATGATGGACGCTACAAAAGCAGGCGGTGACAGACAGGAACTGCACGAGAAGATAAGACAGTATTCTATGGAAGCCGGTGCTGTAGTAAAGAAAGAAGGAAAGCCAAATGATCTCCTTCAGAGAATTGCCGCAGATCCTGCATTTGGAAGAACTCTGGAAGAACTGGAGAGCCTGATGGAGCCTTCACTCTATGTAGGACGCGCTCCACAGCAGACAGAAGAGTATATCAGCGAAGTTATTCAGCCTATACTTGATGCAAATAAACAGGAGCTGGGCCTCAGCGCAGAAATCAATGTATAGACATTAATGTGTAGACATTTGTATCAAAAGGTACTTTTTACAACTATATTGTGAATAAATAAATTAATAATTAAAACTATGAGAAAAAAACTATTGATAAGTACAAAGCACATAGCTGTCTTTCTGTCTCTTGGGATGATAATAGGTCTTACAGCCTGCGGAGAAGAAAGTGACGAGGACGTAGATATCGAAGAAATTCTTGAAGAAGCAGAATTCGATGACGAGGACTTTGATGACGAAGACGACGCGGACTTTGATGACGAAGACGCTGATGAAGAGGACATAGAAGAGCTGGAAGAGGAAGACGATGGCGAAGATATTGATTATGAAGATTTTGCCGATATGTCCACTCCAACCAAAGAAAGCATCAGCATAAGTGAAGAACTTGAAAACAATAATGATAAAGAACATGTTATAACTGCTGATGGTGAAACTAAAGAATATAAAAATGTAAAGGTCATAAAGTCCGGTGAAGCTGAGGGTGATGAGGCTGATTTCTATGGGGAAAATGCGGCAGTATTTGCTACAAATGAAGGAAGCCTTTCTATAGAGAGTTCAGTGATAGAAACAAAAGGTACTCACGCAAATGGCGTGTTCTCATATGGAAATGGAGCCACTGTAAATATCTCTGATTCTTATATAGAGACTACAGGAAACTGCTCCGGCGGGCTCATGACTACCGGCGGTGGTACAATGAATGCTTCAAATATGACTATTCTTACTACCGGCAATTCATCGGCTGCTATTCGTTCTGACAGAGGCGGAGGAACAGTAAAAGTAACAACAGGTTCTTTTACAACAGAAGGAACAGGTTCTCCGGTTATATATTCAACAGCTGATATAACTGTAGAAAATGCCATAATGAAGTCTACGGCTTCACAGGGAGTAGTTGTAGAAGGACAGAATTCAGTAACTCTGAATGATGTTGATTTAGAAGCGGACAATAATACAAAAAGAAGCGATAAGTCTGAGTATTATCAGGCGGTAATGATATATCAATCTATGTCAGGTGATGCAGATAAAGGAGTATCATCCTTTACTATGAATGACAGCATCCTTACTAATAAGAATGGTGATATATTCTTTGTAAATAATACCGCTACAGTTATAGCTCTTCAGAATAATGAAATAACAAATGAAGATAGTGATGGAGTATTCCTTAGGGCTGCAGCTGCAGGATGGGGAAAATCCGGCTCTAACGGAGGAAATGTAACTCTTAAGACTGGTACTCAGCTGATAACCGGTGACATACTGGTAGATGATATATCTACACTGAATATGTATCTTACCAGCGATTCAGAATATGATGGAGCTATTAATCCTGACGGTAAGTCAGGCGATGTATATGTAGAGATAACAGGAGACTCCAAATGGATTCTTTCTGGAGATTCATATATCTCAGGTCTTACCTGTGCAGCAGATTCAATCGAACTTAATGGCCATAAGCTATATGTAGATGGTAAGGAATACAAAGAAAAAACAGAGTCAACCGGTACGGCAGTGGAGCCAAAGTAACAGACCGGAATGTTTTACCTAGGGACTCATTTGTTATAAAGAGGAATATAGTATGAAATTTTTTGTGACAGGTGTATGTGGTCAGCTTGGACATGATGTAGTGAATGATCTGGCTGCCAGAGGATATGAAGGCGTTGGCAGTGATATCATGGAGGTATATAGTGGCATTGATGATGGTAGCGCAGTTACAACTATGCCATATATAAGTCTGGACATCACTGATAAGGAGGCTGTTTCAAGAGTCATAAAGGAAGTAAAACCTGATGTGATAGTTCACTGCGCTGCATGGACTGCAGTAGATGCAGCAGAGGATGAAGAGAATCAGCCAAAGGTTAGAGCAATAAATGTAGATGGCACCAGAAATATCGCAGAAGCTGCTAAAGAGATAGATGCGAAGATGATATACATTTCTACTGACTATGTATTTGATGGTCAGGGAGAGAAGCCATGGGAGCCGGACTGCAAGGATTATGCACCTTTATGTGTTTACGGACAGACAAAGCTGGATGGTGAACTGGCAGTATCAGAGCTCCTTGATAAGTACTTTATCGTGCGAATAGCGTGGGTATTCGGTAAAAATGGAAAGAACTTTATCAAGACCATGCTGAATGTCGGAAAAACACATGATAGAGTTACAGTAGTAAGTGATCAGATAGGTACGCCGACTTATACACTGGATCTTGCAAGACTTCTTATAGATATGAGTGAGACAGATAAGTATGGTTATTACCATGCCACAAATGAAGGTGGATATATCTCATGGTACGATTTTACCAGAGAGATATACAGACAGGCAGGATACACTACAGAGGTTGTTCCTGTTACTACAGAAGAGTATGGAATATCCAAAGCTGCAAGACCATTTAATTCCAGACTGGATAAGTCAAAGCTTGTCAGGATGGGATTTAAGCCACTTCCTACGTGGCAGGATGCACTTGCCAGATATCTGAAGGAAATCATGTAGAGGATTATATGTCCAACATATTAGAATATCTGGACTGGCGTGGTGATATACCTTTTTCGGTCAGTCCATTTAATGAAGTAGACAATTTAATACTTGCAGAGATATGTTATACGGATTTTGAGGGTGTCATGACGCAGGATGACACCCTTTCTATAGTTGATGCATCGAGGCTTTATTTTGAGATACATACAGAAGAAGAGGTAATAGGCAGGGATACATTTTACAAAATGGCACCCATTGTTCTTAAGAAAGTTGCAGAGACTGTCAGATTCAGGGATATAACGCTAAAGAATTATATCAATCTTGTAAGTGCGGCTAGAGAAGAACAGTATGCTGCAGTAACATTTGTTCTTCCGGAAGATACTATCTATGTTGCATTCAGAGGGACAGACAACACGATAGTCGGATGGAGAGAAGACTTCAATCTGTCCTTTATGAGTGAGACAGCCGGACAAAGAAGAGCAGTTGAATATGTGAATTACTACTTTAAGAATGATAAAAGACCTCTTATATTTGGAGGACATTCGAAGGGAGGAAATTTTGCGGTCTATTCAGCGGTCTTCTGTGACACGGATATTCAGGACAGAATTATAAGAGTTTATTCAAATGACGGACCGGGCTTCAGGGAAGAGATATTAAAGACTGACAGATATAAGAAGATGCTCCCCAGAGTAACAAGCATAATTCCTGAGGAGTCGCTGGTAGGTATACTTCTTGCAAATGAATATGATGATAAAATCATAAAATCTGATGCGAAGGGTATAAATCAGCATGATCCGCTCAGCTGGATGGTTTACGGAAAAAGCTTCGTCGAAACTCAGCGTAGAACTGAGGTAAGCAGGGTATTTGATAATACCATGATGAAATGGCTGGATGAATTAAGCGATGCCGACAGAGAAGTATTTACAGAGGCGGTTTTTTCAACTCTGGATACAACAGGCGCCCGTACCCTGAGTGACCTCAGTGAGGGTGGAATAAGGGTAGTATCGGAAATATATAAAGCCATAAAAGCTATGCCTTTAGACAAACAGTCCGAGCTTTCGGCGATGGTAAAAAGATTCTTCAAGATAGGAAGCAGTGCGGCTATTCTGGAGATAAAGGATAAGGCAAGACGAATAGCAAAGACTGAAGAAAGCGAGCAGCAGATGATAAGTGCTAAGGACCTGGCTCTTCAGGAAGAAAAGAAGAATATAAGGCAGGATATTATTAGCAAAAGAAAAGCTTTAGATGATATAGAAACAGCTGCTAAATCCTTTGAAATATGTAAGCAGATAATGTCCATGAATATTTACAGGAATTCAGAAGTTATTCTTGCATATATGAGCGCTAATCATGAAGTCGATATGAGTTATCTGATGGTGAAGGCCATAGAAGATGGAAAAAGAGTCTATATCCCCAAGGTCGAGTCCGAGGGAAATATGAGATTCTATCTGTATGATGGAAACTTCGTAGTAGGAAGCTTTGGAATAAAAGAACCGCTGAGTAAAGTGCCATTTAATGAAGAGGAAATGCTCACAGAAGGGGTACTTATGATAGTGCCAGGAGTCGCATTTGATATAAAAAGAAATCGTCTGGGGCATGGCGGCGGATATTACGACAGATTCCTGAACAGAGACGGAAAAGTGTTTAAAATGGCAGTAGGATATGATTTTCAGATTCTGGATGATATACCTGTCTTTGAGCATGACAAAAAAATGGATACTATAGTAACGGAAAAAAGAATTATTTGAGTGATAAAAGTGTGAAGTTTTTGTTACCGCTTTACTTATTTAATTAAATGTTGTATAGTTGGAATGTTGTGTTTGCTTACACAATAAGTAGTTATATCGTATATTTTATTCTATGTGTGAAGTTTTTGTTAGTAAGAAGAAAAAAAGAGGAGGAGTAAAATGGTTACAGCAGTAGTTGGAGCTAACTGGGGTGACGAGGGAAAAGGTAAGATAACTGATATGCTGGCTGAGAAGGCTGACATAGTCATAAGATTTCAGGGCGGAGCAAATGCAGGTCATACCATTATAAATAATTATGGCAGATTTGCTCTTCATACACTTCCATCCGGCGTATTCTATAATCATACAACAAGTATAATAGGAAATGGTGTTGCTTTGGATATACCAAAGCTTTTCAAGGAAGTTAAGGAGATAGAGGCTGGTGGTGTTCCTACTCCAAAGCTTCTCGTTTCTGACAGAGCTCAGATAGTAATGCCTTATCATGTTCTTCTTGATACATATGAGGAAGAGAGACTTGCGGGAGCTTCATTTGGTTCTACCAAATCAGGTATAGCACCATTTTATTCAGATAAATATGCTAAAATCGGTTTCCAGGTTTCTGAGCTTTTTGCTGATGAAAAAACTCTGAAGGAGAAGATAGAGAGAGTTATAGCGCAGAAGAATGTTCTTCTTGAGCATCTCTATCATAAGCCACTGCTTACAGTTGATGAAGTATATGCAACTCTCATGGAATATAAAGAGATGGTTAAGCCTTATGTATGCGATGTTTCTGCATTCCTTTATAAAGCCATTAAGGAAGGTAAGAATGTACTTCTTGAGGGACAGCTTGGTTCCATGAAGGATCCTGACCATGGTATATATCCTATGGTTACATCATCTTCAACACTTGCAGGATACGGAGCTATCGGTGCAGGTATCGCACCATATGAGATAAAGAGAGTAGTAACAGTTTGTAAAGCTTACTCAAGTGCTGTTGGAGCAGGTGAATTCGTAAGTGAGATATTTGGCGAAGAGGCAGATCTTCTCAGAACACATGGTGGAGATAAGGGAGAGTTCGGAGCAACAACAGGACGTCCACGTCGTATGGGATGGTTTGACTGCGTAGCTTCTAAGTATGGATGCAGACTGCAGGGTACAACTGATGTTGCATTTACAGTTCTTGATGCTCTCGGATATCTTGATGAGATTCCGGTTTGCGTTGGTTACGAGGTTGATGGAGAGGTTACAACAGACTTCCCGGTTACGACTAAGCTTAAGAATGCTAAGCCTGTATATAAGGTGCTTCCTGGCTGGAAGTGTGATATCAGAGGTATCACAAAATACGAAGATCTTCCTGAGAACTGCCGTAACTATATAGAGTTCATCGAGAAAGAGATAGGCTTCCCTATTACCATGGTTTCAAATGGTCCGGGAAGACATGAGATTATCTATAGATAGATTATCATAGGGTACTTATAATAAGAGCATCTATTATAAGGATTTAAACGATAAGTTGATTAGTGAATAGTGAGCACGAGGCTGAATAAGTCTCGTGCTTATCTTGAATTGGTACAAAAATTGTTATGAATAAGAATGATATTTTTGAAAATAGAATAACAGAACTGGCTGAGAGAGCATATAAA
>DOVG01000083.1 GCA_003520205.1 Lachnospiraceae bacterium | reverse complement strand
CATGAGCCCTGTGATTTTGAGATACCAACAAGTTCCATAAAGGTCTTAATTGATTCAGGTGTAAATCCTCTTCTTCTAAGGGCAGCAAGTGATACCAGACGCGGATCATCCCATCCATCAACCACTTTGTCTTCAACAAGCTTCTTGATATATCTTTTTCCAGTAACCACATTTGTAAGGTACAGCTTTGCAAATTCAATCTGCTGTGGAGGATTTGGATATTCAAGTTCCTCTACTACCCAGTTATAAAGAGGTCTATGATCTTCAAATTCAAGTGTACAAAGAGAATGAGTTATTCCCTCTATAGCATCCTCTATAGGATGAGCAAAATCATACATAGGATAGATAAGCCATTTATCTCCTGTATTATGATGTGTCATTCTTGCTATACGATAGATAACAGGATCACGCATATTGATATTCGGAGATGCCATGTCTATCTTTGCACGAAGGACTTTGGAACCATCCTCGAACTTGCCATCCTTCATAGCTGTAAACAGTTCAAGATTTTCTTCGACAGTTCTGTCTCTATAAGGACTGTTCTTGCCCGGTTCAGTAAGTGTACCTCTGTATTCCCTGATCTGTTCAGCAGTCAGATCATCTACATAAGCCTTTCCCTTCTTTATAAGCTTTATAGCAGCTTCATACATCTGATCAAAATAGTTTGATGCATAAAGGATTTCACCTCTGAAATCAGCTCCAAGCCATTTTACATCTTCAACTATAGAATCAACAAACTCTTCTTTTTCCTTAGTAGGGTTAGTATCATCAAAACGAAGATTAAACTGTCCGCCATACTCCTTAGCAATGCCATAATTTAAAAGTATGGACTTAGCATGTCCTATATGAAGATATCCATTAGGTTCAGGAGGAAATCTTGTGACAATTTTTGTTACTTTACCTTCTGCAAGATCCTTATCTATTATATTTTCTATAAAATTCTTTGATCTAACCTCTTCAGACATTATTTAATCCTCCTCATAATCTGTACCAGGAAGCACTACCTTGTTAGCTTTTTTTGAACCCTGTTTTTCTTCTTCAGAAATATCCTTTTTTTCAGATACTTCAGATATTTCTTCCTTCTTAAATTCTTTTTTATTCTTTTTATTACGTTTTCTGTTACGTTTCTTTTTCTTGAAGATTGAAGAAGTGCCTTCTTCATCTTCACTCTTTTCAGAAGAATCTTCCACCTGTTTTAGTTCTTCCGTCTCAGACTCCTGAACAGCCGTTTCATTTTCCGGTTGTTCATGAATTTCCTGTACAGCACTTTCATTTTCCGGTTGCTCATGAATCTCCTGTACAGCACTTTCCTCTGCTTCAAGCTTCTCTTTCTTCTCTTTACGAACCTTATCAACCATCTCCTGGTTAACTACGTCGCCTTCTTTTTCCTTCTCCACATATACATGTTCTCCCTGAGGATTTTCTTCAGGTGAAGCAACATTAAATGCAGAGTCGATACCATATGGTCTTTCTTTCAAAGCATCTTCAAGCTTATTAACCTGTTTTTCCTCAGCAGGAGGTACATTTACACCCGAGTTATTATCCTCAGCTTCCTCAAGAAGAATTTCACCAGTATCCTCATTTACTCCATAACTCTTATTACGGCTGAACTTTCTGGCATCACTTACAGCCTTATTATATAAATCATCGTCCAGATCATTTTCCTTAGGAGTAATCTTATACGAATCCTCTTCTTCATCTCCATATTCTTCATCATCCAACTGATTCTGAAGTATGCTGTTTCTTATAACAAGAATAATAACCACGATACACATTATGACAAAGAGCACTATCATCATAAGAAGAAGTCTCTTCAGTGTTTCTCTCGAAACCAGACCTTCGTCATCTTCAGATGTAGTTTTCTTCTCATCAGCTATAAGTGGTGTTGCATATTTTACTTCTGTAGTCTGCTCCGAAGTATTCTCTACCTTTTTATCAGCATCCGAAGCGGTCGCTTCACCCATAAGAGACTTTACCATCTCATAACGAGTAAGACTTCCTTCATCAGTATCATAATAGTAGAATCCAGCTTCGCCCCTTACATTTATTGCATACACAAGAAACAGTCCCGAAGAATCAACTGCATATGCTGTAAACTGTGTATCATTGATTGAAAGACTACTCTCACTATAATCCTCAGGAAGTTCTACATCAGACGGTTTATTAATAATTATATATTTAACTCCATCAAGTGCATAATTAATAAACGGAGAAAATGTCTGTGTATCTTCATCAAATACAAACCATATCTGCTTTCCTTCTACATTCTGAAGGCATACAACCTTAAGCTGCTGATTAGGTGCCCTGTAAGCAAACATTTCCCTGTCTTCATAATTGACAGATGTAAGTGTATATCCTTCAGGCGGGTCTGGAAGATGATATTCATTTACGAGTGTATAGACTTCACTGCCTATTTTTATAGTTCCTTCTTCAGTTTCTACTTTTCCAACAGTAATATTTGCACCTGCATGTGCAATACTAAGAGTATTCCCTTCCGAATCATAAACTTCAGTTCCTGATGTGGATATAGAAGCACGACCCTCTCCAACAGCTTTAAATGTATAATTATATGTTGCAGGACCAGAACCGGATATCGATATCGTACCGTCTACGCCCTCTCCGGACACACACTCAAGAAGTCCGGGGGAATACATTAAGTATAGCGAATAATTCGCTACCGAATCTCCACTAACTATAACTGTTACTGATACTGTATCACCATAATTAACCTCACCATCAGGAGTAAGTCCTATTACGACTGTTGCATCTTCTGCGTGAACTGTTCCATTAGACAGATTAATTGCAAAAAATAAAGTAGTTATAAATATAGCAAGGTAAAGAGTTTTCCTTTTAATGTTCATTATTATTTCACCTCGTTTTACATGCGAAGCATGGTTATCATGTATGTGAAACATACATGGTACAATACGAAACCCCAACAGTCCATGGACGTTGGGGTCAGGTAGCTGCTAACGGGAATCGAACCCGTGACCTCAACATTACCGATGTTGCGCTCTACCTACTGAGCTATAACAGCATATATTAGTGTCATCACACAGTTTCTTATCTTACTTGAAAGAACGGTTCATGTCAAGTTTATATTCTTTAACTCGTATACATGATTAAGATTTAAGCTTGTTATGTACCCTGTTCAAGGCATTATCAACAGACTTTTCTGTCTTGCCTAATCTGTCTGCGATTTCTCTTCTGGACAAACCTTCAAGATAAAGCTTGGTCACCATTATTTCCATAGAGCTAAGCTTCATATTCATTTCTTCATACATCTGTGCTATTCTCTCATGTCTCAGGATTATATTTTCAGGATTATTAGCTTCTGCATCACCCGCTATATCTTTTTCATTCAGATAGTCTTCGCCCTCTGTTTCATTATAATATAACGAAATAGCACTATTGAGAGGTAGATGTTTCTGCCTGTTCGCCGCACTGATTGCAGCATGGATTCTGTTTCTTACACAAGTGGTTGCAAATGTATGAAACGAAGCCTTCATATCTTTCCTGTAATCTCTTATAGCTGTAAAAAGACCTATCATACCTTCCTGAGCAAGATCTTCTGTTTCAGCTCCAACAAGATATAAAAATCTTATCTCTCTTATAACTAGAGGCTTATATTTGAGAAGCATATATTCCTGAGCATCCTTATCTCCTGAAGATACAAGTTCAAGAAGAATAGAATCAGGAAGTTTTTCATATTTTGTCATTTGGTAAACCTCTGTCTTACTATCTCATATGCGAGAACACCTGCCGCAACTGAAGCATTAAGTGACTGTATCTGTCCCATCATTGGAATTGATACTATATAATCACACTTCTCCTTGACAAGTCTTGATACTCCCGAACCTTCATTACCTATAACAAGTCCGATAGCTCCTGTAAGATTACATTTGTACATAACCTCACCATCCATATCAGCACAGGCGAACCATAAGCCCTTAAGCTTTAGTTCTTCTATAGTATTGGATATATTAGTTACTTTAACGACCGGAGTAAAGTTTACCGCACCAGCCGAAGCTCTCACAACAGTTGCTGTCAGCCCCGTTGCTCTGTGTTTTGGAATGATAACTCCATGAGCACCACAGATATTTGCAGTTCTTATAATAGCTCCAAGATTATGAGGATCCTCTATCTCATCGAGAATAATGATAAATGGAGGTTCACCTTTCTTCTTTGCCAATTCAAATATATCATCTATTTCAGC
>DOVG01000210.1 GCA_003520205.1 Lachnospiraceae bacterium | reverse complement strand
ATAGCCAGGTCTCTTGCTATGGAACCGGAGATTATGCTTTTTGATGAGCCGACATCTGCACTTGATCCTGAAATGGTAGGAGAAGTTCTGGATGTAATGAAGAATCTGGCAAAGAGTGGAATGACAATGGTCGTTGTTACTCATGAGATGGGATTCGCCAGAGAAGTTGGAAGCAGAATCCTTTTTATGGATGCAGGAGAAATAATTGAGCAGGGTACGCCTGAAGATATATTTGAAAATCCCCAGAATGATAGAACGAGAGAGTTTTTAAGTAAGGTTCTGTAATTCGTGGATCATATATTAAGGAGGAAACAGTTATGAAATTAGTAAAAAAGATGGCTGCACTTGGTCTTGCAGCAGTTATGGCATTATCTATGGCAGCATGTGGTTCAAAGCAGGAAGAGAGCTCTTCTAATGAGCAGACAACTACTTCTGGAGGAACTATTGTATTCGGTACTAATGCAGAGTTCCCACCATTTGAATATGTAGGTGGTGAAGGAGTTGTTGATGGTTTTGATGGTATCGATATGGCTATAGCTAAGAAAATAGCAGAAGATAATGGAAAGACAGCTTCTATAAATAATATGGAATTTGATTCACTTCTTCTTGCACTTCAGAATGGACAGATAGATGCAGTTATCGCAGGTATGACTATAACAGATGAGAGAAAAGAGGCAGTTGATTTCTCAGAGCCATACTACACAGCTACACAGGTTATGATTGTTAAAGATGATTCTGATATCAAGAAGGCTTCTGATATGCAGGATAAGAAGATAGCCGTTGTTCAGGGTTACACAGGTGAAGAGTGCGTTAAGGGTCTTGGATACAGCTACGAAGCTTTCAAGAAGGGTTCAGAAACTATACTTGAGCTTATGAATGGTAAATGTGATGTTGTAGTTATTGATTCAGCTACAGCGGAGAAGTATGTTGGTGATAACGAAGGTATAAAGATAGTTGATGATCCTGAAGCATTTGAGGCTGAAGAGTATGGAATAGCAGTTAAGAAGGGCAATACAGAGCTTCTTAATCAGATAAATGCTTCTATCAGCAAAATGAAGAGTGATGGAACCATCTCTTCTATATCAGCTCAGTATCTCGATGCAGACACTTCATCAGATGATGCAAGTGCTACAGAGGCTGAGTAAAATCTATTATAGATAATTATAGAGTTAATAGAAGACAAAGTCGGTCGCGATACTTATGTTTTGCGACCGACTTTATTTGCTTTAAAAATTTATACTTTAGGTCCATTATGCTGAAGATTTTCAGCAGCATGCGCAGGAACTGTCTTTCGTACATTGTTTTGTTTGTTTAATTGCTTAGAATTCTTAGTCCCAAAGTTCTTGTTAAAGTTTTCGACATTAATATTTATACGATTTCCATTCATATCCTTCATTTTGGTATTAATTTTCATAAGCTGATTATTGATTACAGACTTACAACCTGTATATGTATTTAGTAGTGCCATTGAGTCAAGCGCAAGCTTTGTCCCATAGCCATTCATATCCATTCGGTTATAATTCTTAAATGAATCCTGCACAGCATTCATTAGCTTTACATTTGCCTTACGCATCTTGTACGAATTGATACCTATAAGGGATTTGTCAGACATATCTATACTATTAATCTCATTTAGTGCATCTATAATCTTCTGACTCTGTGGACTTACACTTTGTGGTTTCTTTCTTCCTAGTAATTCAGCGATATCCTTCTTATACTTTGTGTGAGACTCAGCTGTATTTTTGTATTTCCCTTTATTTACATCATATAGAGACTGTTCAAGCATCATTCTCGTATCTGCTGCTCTAAATGTATAAGAGAGAGAGTTCTTAAGCACTTCTGGTCCATTAAGAGTATCTGTACTGATTTTCAAAGCATCCAATGAATATAGATTTCGAATTTCTAATGCTTTATCTCTTATAGCATTTATATCATAAGGCTCTCCGCTCTCTCTTAATTCCATGGCTGCTAACATAGTACTTAGATCCGTTACACGTTTTTCCTGAATCTCTTTATTAAGAATTTCTTCATCCGCTTTTACAGGATCATCTTTCATAGTACGGCAACTATTTATAAGCTTTTCATACTTTTCAGCATCAGTAACCGGCTCCTTTTTAGCATCTGCCTGAGCTTGTCTTTCTTCAGCTTCCTTTTGCTTCTTATAAGCTTCCTCACTTCCGGCTTTTAATTTATCCTTCTTTATCGAGAGTTTGCTATTTGCAGTGTTCGGATCAAAATATATTTCCCTTGTTTCTTTTCTTCCTTTTATTCTCTCGGCCTCTTTTTTAGCTTCAGCATCTCTTTCAAGCTTTGCCTCATATTGTTTTATAATCTTGTCTGCCATATGATAAGCGGCCTTTGCACCTTCATAACGCTGTTTTCCCATCTCCGAACGATCTTCAGGCATTTTCTTATCCTTATCCTTTGCCTTAAGATATTCTTCTGCACTTTTTCTCAATTCTTCTAAAAGCTTTAGTTTATCAGAACTTATGCCATTTGTACCCACAATAAATCCATCTGCATCAGCCTTAAATGTATCCGCAAACTTCTTATATGCTTTCTGAAGCTTTGCGATTTCGCCCGAGTTACTGTGACCAAATCTATCTTTATTAATCTGCTTACTTATATCATCTACTTTCTGATTATTTATCTCAGGATCAGCTTCCTCCTGAACATGCTTCACCACCAGCTTATCTGCAAAGGAGAGGGGTTTATCCATGGTCTTCTTGATATCATCTCTGAACTGGGACCACTCTACATCCACGTCATACTCGTCATCTTGTAAATTACCGTAAGTCTGTTTTGTAAGCTTTGAGATTTCCTTACTTATCTCATAGAACTCCTGGTATAAATTCTGCCGTCCCTCTTCTGTATCAGGATATGGTTTATCCTTGATTTTATTTTCATAGAAATCTTTTGCCTTTTTAACAATTTTCTTTTCTTCCGGAGTGAATTCTCCTCCTCGTTTTCTTTTAAATTGTGCTGAATTTACTATTTGAAGTCTCTGGACATGTATTAGTTCGTCCATAGGCCATCCCATATCAATAGCATTTATCTGGGCTTCGAGTTCTGTCTCGAACCGACGATTTCCTCGGTTCCTTGTAAAATCCTTATCGCCATTTAAGTAATATCCCATTGCTTCTATTTCAAGACCATAGCGTGAATTATAAGCATCTTTAGAATCGAGCCGTTGTTCGATTTCATTTGATATCTTATCATAGACTTCTTTTTCTTCTAAATCCACTTCCTCGTTATTATCTATCTTATCCTTTGCTCTTTGGTAGATAGCATAATAATCGATGTCCTTATCAGGTCCATCATTTTGCTTCAAATCACTTATTATTTTCTCAAGATTATTAGCTTTGAACATAATCTTATCATAGATTTCTTTATCCTTAGGATCTACTTTCTTACCTTGTTCTTTATTATCATTTACTCTTTTATATATAGCTTCATAATCAATTTTCTTATCTTCACCATCTGCGAGTTTCAGCGATTTTATCGCATCATTTAACTCATCAAGCTTTATCATCCTCCTGCATTCTTCTCGCGTCTCCATAAGCTTACTATTAACTTTTAGATAATTTTTTAGACACTTCTTATAGTTTTCCCTGGCTTTAATCTGTTCGATATAGGTATCCTTCTCCTTATTCTCTTCATAATCACATGCAGCATTAATAAGATTTGTGATAGCTTCTCTATGTTCACTGTATGGATAATTCTTATCCACAAGTCTCCAGAGTTCCCTTGATATACCAGAATCTTTTTTACTGTATTTTATAGATGCATGGTCGCCATCAAAGCCTCTTGCATTCATCAGAAAGCCCATCTGATCTTCTAAAAGCTCTCTTGATCCAAAAACTCTAATCATTCTAAAATATGCTTTGTGGAATTTGATCTCACTAAGCTCATTAGGGTATTCGTCTTCAGGAGTATTTTTAATTATAAGATCGAGGTAATTTTCATATTTTTTTGAATACTCCCTGAACTTTTTTTCCTGATTCTTTGATAAGGTCTTTTTCATGCTCATTTCATTTTCCCTATAAAGATTACCTGATTCAGAGTGCTCTAAATCATCTGCTTGATTAACAGGATCTAATTCTGATGACTTATATACTGGAGAAACCTTCTTAGGGTTGTCGGGATTTTTTGTGTCATAATCTTCCTGTTTCTTTTGGGTTGCTTTGTCATCAATAATTTCAAGATCCTTATAAATATCATTTTTAAAATCGGCAAATAAAGGTCCTTTATAGCCTCCTGCTTTGAGTTTTTCTTCAATTGGTGCAAAAGCACCGTAAAGAGAACTTGCAGCAGAGAATATTACATAATCGTCATCTGATGGTCTATACTTTGGCATTTTTTATCCTCCTACATAATGTACAATGGTCCAATTAACTTGGAGTACTATATTTTTTGTCATACGTACATCTCTATTATACCTATAGAGTACAACAAAAGCGCAACACATAAAAAACAAAAACAAGATTCTTTAATATAGTAGAGGTTCTTCCTCAAAGTATTACCGTAAATGTAAGAACACCGAAACACCTTTAAAGCTTGCATCAAATAAGAAAAAGCTGAAGAAAAAGGGCAAATGGAACAAGCTGACAGTAATCGATAAAAAGAATAATAAGAAAACCATCAGGTTTAAGGTAAAGTGATTCCAACAAAAATATATAGCACTATCCATATTTTAATGCTAATATGTGGATAGTGTTTTTCTATAATGAAGATAATTAATTTATATGAACAAGGGGAGAAATAAATGCAGTTAAAACAGCAAGATAATAATCAGGAACCACAGAGTTCGCCGTATGCAGATTCACCATACGGAAGTGATCCACAGCCGGGTTCGCCATATGCGAATAGTAATCCACAGCCATCGTCACCGTACATGAATAATAATCCGCAGCCGGGTTCACCATATTCAAATAATCCAACACAGCAGATGCCTATGTATGGAAATGGTAACTATGACCAGCCGGTAATAAAGGAAAAAAGTGGTTTTCCTGTATGGGTTGTAATTCTCATAATAGTTCTTCTATTAGGTACAGTTGGATATTTTGTATTTGGAAAATTCAGTGATATATTTGGCAAAGCAGATTATACACCAGGTATAGTTACTGATAAGGTATACCAGAATGATTATTTTGAATTCAAAACCAACTTTGGTTCAGGTTGGGAGATTACAAAGGATATATATGATCCAGAGTTAGTTAAGAAGTCTCTTGATTCAAAGCAGGTTGTAACAGAGCTTTCTGCTCAGAACAAGCAGTCAGCAGAAGCATTCGACTTTTCAGTTCAGCAGA
>DOVG01000026.1 GCA_003520205.1 Lachnospiraceae bacterium | reverse complement strand
TATATCCTTATCTTCGGTAAGCTTGGTCTTCCGGCTCTCGGAATAATCGGAGCAGCTGTTGCAACCATTATTGCAAGAATTATAGAAATGCTGGTTGTAATCATATGGAGTATCCGTCATAGTAACACCCATACATATTTTAAAGGAATGTATAGAACAATTAAAGTTCCTCTTAATCTTGTATGGAAGTACTTTATAACCGGAATACCTCTTCTTTTAAATGAAGGTCTGTGGTCTATAGGTATCGTAATGCTAAATCAGGCCTACTCCATGCGTGGTTTAAATGTAGTTGCCGGTCAGAGTATTGCAAATACCATAAATAACATATTTAATATAGTATTTATTGCCATGGGTGATGCTGTTGCCATTATCATTGGGCAGCACCTGGGTTCCGGTGATATGAAGAAAGCCAGGGACGAAGACACAAAGATTATAGCCTTCTCCATATTTACATCCATAATAATCGGTTCTATCATGTTCTGCACTTCAGGATTCTTTCCGAAACTGTATAAAACAAATGAGCTGGCACGTCTCGTGGCAACTCATTTCATAATGGTGCAGGCAATTGTAATGCCTAAGGATGCATTTCTTCATACAACATATTTTACTATCAGAGCCGGAGGAAAAACCATTATAACTTTCCTTTTTGACAGTTTCTTTATGCTTGCTGTAAGTGTACCTATCGCTCACATACTGATAAGATGTACTACTCTCGGACCGGTCACTGTATTTGCTCTTGTACACTGCGCCGATCTTATCAAATGTGTCGTAGGTTATATACTGAATAAAAAGGGTGTATGGCTTAACAATATCGTTCAGTAACCTTTTTTACTGATTGCCCTTAGTTCTGTTATAGCCCATTTCCGTCGCATTATACTTTTTTATAAAGTATCGTTCCAGATCATTAAGATTCTTCGCTCTACTGCTTTTTAGAGTGATGAATCTTACAGTGAATCTGTCTCCGCGTGCATAATCAGCATATACTCTTCCGTTTCCTTTACCGGTAAAATGATTATTTACTCTGCTCACTATATGCTGAGCCTGACCTACGTAGTATTTCTTCTCAGAATGATTATGAATCAGATACACTCCCGGAACATCAATCTTATTCGACGACAGTTTCTGATTTTTACCCTTTATATTTCGTAATCGCAAAAACTTGTTAACTGATATCTCTTTTGAATTCTTTATAATTCCCTTTAGCGAATTCGTGCCGGCTGAATAAATAAAATATATAAGTGCAAGAATTATAATTAAAGCCAGAACTATTACAACCGCCAGACGCATTCCTGATAAGGATGTAAAATACGAAAAATCATTTATCCATTTTACCATCTACATCCGCTCCTGCCTCTTCAAACATCTGTTTCATTGTTGGATTTTTTTTCGTCAGCTTCTTGATAGTCAGATCCTCCAGCTTATCATTTGCAAATCGCAGATTATTTTCTGATGAAATAAGATCATCCTTTACCTTCTGAAGATGTTGAATAGTCTTATCAATTTCTTCGATTGCCGCTTTAAATTTTCTATTGGCAAGATCATAGTTCTTTCCGAATTTTTCTTTAAAATCAAGAAGTGACGCTTCAAATGTGGAAACATCTACATTCTTACTTTGCATTTCCATGAGAGCTTTCTTATCTTCCAGATTATTCATCGCTGCATTTCTCAAAAGAGTAATAACAGGTATAAAGAACTGAGGTCTTACAACATACATCTTAGGATATTTATATGACACATCGACTATACCTGTGTTGTAATACTCATTATCACTCTCAAGCATAGTAACAAGCACGGCATATTCACAACCCTTTTCTTTTCTATCCTTATCCAGTTCCTTGAAGAAGTCCTCATTCCTGTGCTTGGTTTTTGTCTCGTCATTTTCATTCTTCATCTCAAACATAATGGATATATACTCTACTCCATCCGAATAGTCTCTGAAGATAAAATCTCCCTTACTACCGGACCTGGCATCATTATCCTTTTCAAAATACGCACTCTGAAAACCGGTAGCCCTAAGCTTGTTGAATTCATTTTCACAGAATCTTTCCAGACTCTCTCCCACCATCTTCGTAGACTGCTGAAGCTTAAACTCCTTTACTCTGGCTATCTCCTCATCCTTATGGCGCAGTTCTTCCTTAAATAATTCGTCTTTTTTATTCATCTCAAGACTGAAACTGAGTTCTTTATTCTTTATCTCATTTTCAAGTTCTTTGATTTTATCCTTCTCTCTTCTTACAGCATCATCAACCGCTCTTTTGGAATCTTCCAGACTTCTACTTGCTTCCTGCTTCAGGCTGTCTATCTGGGCATCCTTCTTTGAAAGTGCTATTTCATGCTGCGACTCCAGTTCCCGGATATGTAACTCCAGTTCAGATATCTTCTTCTCTGATCTGGAACTTGCTTTAAGCACAGCATTATCTATTACAGTCTTCTGATTTTCCTCTAATTCTTTTTTATTTTGATTTATTCTTCTTTCAAATTCATTATCTCTTATCTGATTGACTATTGCAGTATAGCCAGATTCATCTATCGTAAAATACTCTCCGCAATGAGGACATTTTATCTGTTCCATAATCTTTATCTCCTTCATCTGTCATTAAATCCGGATACATTTCTCTCGGCCGCTTCTTTTTTGAATTAAGTATAAATCACATCTTTTTTTCTTTCAATATTTTACTTTTAACTCATAATAAGACGTAGGTGTCAAAAGTACCTTTTAACACCATATGACATAGAAAGGGATGTCATGACCACCACACTGTCAGACATCCCTTTCCCTCTATATGGAAAGCATTATAAAGTAAAAGCTTATTTTACAGTATAATCTGTACCATTTATTCTTATATGATCTACCTGATCAACATCAACAAGTCTATTGAAAAGTGTTATAACATGATTATCAAGCGAACCACAGATATATGAGAAGCTTTCAACCTCTTCCTCAGCATCATTTATACTTCCTGTGTCATAAGGATACTTCTTATCAGTTATAAGATAATTTGAGCCATCCTTATAAACTATCTCCATCTTATAGAGAGTATCTATAGATGCTTCGTCTGTATCACTTTCAAGCTTATTCATATCAACATTCATGGCTATTGGAGAAATCTCGATAATTCCACCATCCTTACTTGTGAAAACAGTTGTTTCTATCTCTTCAGAAACCGGTATATTAACAGATTTTTCCTCTGTTATATAAGGTGTCTCGTCAAAGTTCAGATCACCGCTTTCTTCAATCTTTGCATTCACTTCACTT
>DOVG01000101.1:593-4151 GCA_003520205.1 Lachnospiraceae bacterium | reverse complement strand
GCCTGCTGCATGGAACGAAGTGTCATCCTTGTTATAAGAGCCTCATAAGGCTTACCTTCTATTTCTTTAAGAAGCTTCTGATATTCTTTCGGATGTATCTTATCCTTTGATACTTTAAAGAAGATGCCAAATGCTCTTATAGCCTCCCGAAGACTGTCCACCTTCTCCTGAAGCGGAGTCTCGTGAACCCTGTATTCAAATGGAATATCAGCCCAGAAGAACTGTTCTGCAACAGTCTCATTTGCTATAAGCATAAAGTCTTCAATTATCTTTGTAGCATCATTTCTCTCATATGGATGTATATCGACAGGAACGCCATTTTCATCTACGATTATCTTTGTTTCTGCCACATCAAAATCAATAGAACCTCTCTTCTCTCTTGCCGCCCGTAATATACGAGACAATTCAAGCATCAGATCAAAGAAAGATATATAATCCTTATATCTTTCAAGAAGTGAGTCATCACTTCTTTCAAGTATTTTAGCAACATCAGAATAGTTCATTCTCTCATTTACATTTATCAGTCCCTCTACTATCTCATGGCTGATAACTTTTCCGGACTCATCTATATCCATAAGACAGGATAATGTAAGTCTGTCTACATCATGATTAAGTGAACAAATTCCATTTGAAAGCTTATGTGGAAGCATAGGAATAACGCTATCTATCAGATAATTACTTGTACCACGCCTCAAAGCCTCCTTATCAAGAGGAGAACCTTCTCTGACATAGTTAGATACATCAGCTATATGAACTCCCAGATGATATATACCGTTACTATATGTAAGTGTAATTGCATCATCCAGATCTTTCGCATCTTCACCATCTATAGTAACAGTCTGAAGATTTCTCAAGTCTCTCCTGCCCTGTTTTTCTTCCTCAGACACTTCGTCCGGAATAGTATCCAGTTCGGCCTCTACATCATCAGGAAATTCAACAGGGATATTGTAGGAACGTATAACCTGAATTATATCTGTACCAGGATCATCTATATGCCCGATAACCTGGGAAATGATACCCTCCGGAGACTTCTTTTCTGTCCCAAAAGACTTTATGTCAACCACAACCACACTTCCGGTTACTGCTCCTTTGGATGCCCCCTTGGGAATAAATATATCATCCGCTATTTTCTTTATATTTGGAATAACAAAACCATACCCCTCACACTGCTGATAGACACCTATTAGTTCTGATGTATTTCTGGATAGGATTCTCAGAATCTTCGCTTCAGCTCTAGGTCCTCTGGCTCCCTTGAGTACACTGATAAGAACCTTATCACCATGAAAAGCATTCATATTATCCTTGGCAGGTATAAAAAAATCTTCATCATAACCTTCTACAGTTACAAATCCAAAGCCTTTTCTTGTACTGGAATATATACCTGTCAGAACATTCTTCGGCGGAAGCATATATCTGTTATTTTTTGTTTTTATAAGCTTTACTTCATCACATAGCTTATTGATAAATGTAAGAAATTCATCCTTCGCTTCAGCAGTATTGATGTCATACAAATAACACAGCTCCTTGAATTTCATAGGTCTGTAATCATTAGCAGACATTATGTCAACCATGTTTTCATATATTTTCTGGAATTCTTCTGAATATCCGGATTCTTCAAATGTACTTTCTATTTCCATATTACCCCCAAGATAGAAACAAAAGGATGCTTACAAACTTGCAAGCATCCTTAAAATTCAAAAACAATATCGAAGTATTATAACGGTTTCCAAGCTTAGCCATTAAGCCATTTTGAACTTAGAAGCGCTGCTATAATTATAAATAATGCACCAAGTATAGCAGTTGCTCTCTGAATAACAGCTTCCTTGGAATGCTTTTTATTTTTACTCCAATATGAATCAACAGCTCCTGTAAATGAACCTGTGAATCCATTATCTTTACCTTCCTGCTTAAGAACTAATACAGCAAGGACGATTGCAATTATTATAAATACTATTGTAAGTGCGATTTTCATAGTCATTCCTCCTAAAAATCATACTGTGTGATAATATCATATCGAACAAATAAATGCAACCATAATTTTGAATTTTTATTTATTTTTCAGAAGATCTCTGATTTCAGTAAGAAGAACTTCTTCTTTTGTTGGCTCTGGTTCAGCCTCTGCTTCTGGCTCTTCTTCTTTCTTCTTAAGACTCATAAGCTTATTCATAGCCTTAATCATTGAGAAAAGAATAAGTGCAAGGATTATGAAGTTAATTATTGCCATTATGAATGCACCAATACCAAGTTCTGCTTTCCAGATAGTAATAGTCCATCCCTCAAGTCCACCTGTTGTAAAGCATCCAATAATAGGATTAATGATGTAATCAGTAAGAGCTGCAACAATAGAAGCAAATGCACCACCGATGATAACACCGATAGCCATATCCATAACATTACCCTTAAGTGCAAATTCTTTAAATTCTTCTAAAAACTTTTTCATAAATCTTCTACCTTCCTTTTAATATTTTTAATACAAAATATCAATTAATAATTTACTATTTTGCCGAAATCTGCCTTAAGTGATGCTCCACCTACAAGACCACCATCTATATCAGGCTGTGCAAAAAGCTCTGCTGCATTTCCTGCATTAACAGAACCGCCGTACTGTATACGAACAGCTTCTGCTGTATCAGCATCGTAGATCTCAGCTATGCAATCTCTGATTCCCTTACATACCTCCTGAGCCTGCTCAGTTGTAGCAGTTTTACCTGTACCAATAGCCCAGATTGGTTCGTAAGCGATAACCATATTCTTAACATCATCAGCTGCAACGCCCTGAAGATCTGACTTAATCTGAAGTCTGATCCAGTCCATTGTAACTCCCATTTCTCTCTGCTCAAGTGATTCACCACAGCAAAGGATTGGTGTAAGACCAGCTTCAATAGCTTTCTTTACTTTCTTATTAAGTGTGCAGTCACACTCTTTGAAGTAATCACGTCTCTCTGAATGTCCGATGATAACATACTTAACTCCTGCATCAACAAGCATTTCTGCTGATATCTCACCAGTATAAGCACCCTTATCTTCGAAATACATATTCTCAGCACCAACTTCTACATTAGTACCTTTAACAGCCTCAACAACAGGAACGATGTCTATAGCAGGAACACAGTAAACTACGTCTACTGCATCATTTACTACAAGATCCTTCAACTCAGCAACAAGTGCTACAGCCTGTGAAGGTGTCATATTCATCTTCCAGTTACCGGCGATTATCTTACGTCTTGCCATTATATTATCTCCTTATAATACATTTGCCCACTGACTTATCAATGTGCTCACTTTTATTATTGTAATTATAATTTTCATAAGTCACTCGAAATATAGTTCGAGATGAATCACGGGAATTTACTTATCGTTAGCTGCTGCTACGCCTGGAAGCTCCTTACCCTCAAGGAACTCAAGTGATGCACCACCACCTGTTGAAATATGGCTCATCTTGTCTCCAAATCCAAGCTGGTTACAAGCTGCTGCAGAATCACCACCACCGATGATTGTTGTAGCATCTGTCTCAGCAAGAGCCTGAGCTACTGCTATAGTACCAGCTGCAAGTGTTGG
>DOVG01000101.1:0-467 GCA_003520205.1 Lachnospiraceae bacterium | reverse complement strand
GCGAACAGAGCACGAGTCTTCTCTCCGATATCAAGTCCTTCCATATCAGCAGGAATACTATCTGAATCAACTGTTCTTACTTCGATTGGTCCATCGATTGGATCAGGGAAGCCTGCTGCAACTACTGTATCTACTGGAAGAAGAAGCTTCTTGCCAAGGGAGTCAGCCTTTGCAAGCATTTCCTTACAGTAATCTATCTTAGAATCATCTACAAGAGACTTACCAACTTCCTTGCCCTGTGCCTTAAGGAATGTATATGCCATACCACCACCGATGATAAGTGTATCACACTTCTCAAGAAGGTTAGATATAACATTAAGCTTATCAGCTACTTTAGCTCCACCAAGGATAGCTACGAAAGGACGAACAGGATTCTCTACTGCATTACCAAGGAAATCAATCTCCTTCTGCATAAGATATCCAACTACTGCTGTATCAACATACTGTGTAACACCAACATTTGAGCA
>DOVG01000265.1 GCA_003520205.1 Lachnospiraceae bacterium | reverse complement strand
GACAGGATAATGATCATAAATCATGGTAAGAATCTGTATCAGGGAACCGTTGAAGAACTTACAGAAAAGCATCCTGGTAAGGATCTCGAGGCTATATTTATCGAGATGGTAGGAGCATAGTATGAATATAAAGAAAATCACATCATTAACAAGAGTCTTATCTAAGAATTCTGAAATGCAGCTTCCACAAAGGACACTGTACAGAGTTCTTGCTCTTATAGCGGCTCTTGGAATAATGATACCCTGCTGCGTTATAGTGGGATTTATAAGCTATGTAATGACTGAAGCACTTCTGGAGGCTGGAAGCCCAAGCGGTGGAATCCTCTTCGAACTTCAGATACTGTCAGCGTTTTCCATGATATTTGGAATTCTGGTTATATTCAGTGTGCTTTTCTTTTCTTCTGATAGAGAGCATTTTGTAACACTGCCTATTCCGGCTCACCATCTGATGATGTCCAAATTCCTCTATGCTTACTTCGCAGAGAGTGTTATGGAATTCATGATTCTGATAGCAGTTTTTATAGGTTACTTTCTCGCAATAGGAAGGAATCTCGGACCGTTAAATGCGCTTCATCCTGTAGGTCTTATATCGTCAGTATTAGGCGTGGCGTTAATACCAATGGTTCCTATGATATACTGCGCAATCTTCAGTATTATACTGATGGCGTGTCTCAGTAATGTAAAGAGTGCCGGACTTTTCTACAGACTTTCAACAGTATTTCTACTCATATTTGCTGCACTTTTTGTATATTCCCTAAGAGGTATAGGCGAGATAAATATGGAGAACTATGTTGAGTCTTTGGGGAGCGGACAGAATTCACTCCTCAGAGTTTTGAATATAGTTTTCTTTCCGGTTCCGTGGCTTTCAGAAGCAATTAGCAGAAACAGCATCCTGTATCTGCTTCTCTATATAGTAGGAAATGCAATCCTTCTTGGAATCCTTTACTTTGTAGGAAAGGCTCTGTATCAGAGGGGACTTTATACAGCAGCATCACTTGGTTCTTCTAAGAAGGCTGAGATACGCTCAAAGGACATCAGTTTTGAGTCCCAGCATCTGGCAAGTCTTAAGAAAGAACTTCGTGTAATTCTTAGAACTAAAGCATTTTCAGGTAACTGTGCATATATAAATGTGCTCTGGCCGGTTGGAGCGTTCCTGCTGTTCCATTTCACAAAGGATAAGGGAACTATAGCTGCATTTATAGATATGTATGCTTCGGGTAAGGACAGGGCAGATATGATTCTGCTGATTATTATGCTATCGGTTGCATTTATAGCGACTGCACTTAATTCACTTGCATCAACTGCATTTACCAGAGAGGGACAGCATCTGAGCCTTATCAAGTTTATTCCGGTTCCTTATGAAACTCAGATACTGGCAAAGTTTGATGTATGTATTCTGTTCACATATCCGATGCTTCTTCTTACGGACATAATCATTTGTATATATATGAAGACTCCTATAAGCACATGCATTATATTTGCAGGTATGATGCTGATGGCGCATGTGATAGCAGTATTTATCGGAATGCTTCTGGACAGTATATCTCCATATATAGAGTGGGATGACGAGTACAGTGCACTTCGTGGTAATTTGAATACATTTTTCAACATGGCTATTATGATGATCATAGCTTTGGTAGTTGCTGTAATAGGAATACTGTTATATGAAGTAATTAAGCTTCCGATAGCCGTTTTTTATATAGTGATGTTTATGATTCTGGCGGCTGTAATGGTAAGGCTTATTATGACGACGCCTACAAAAATCGTCGAGAATATTGATCAAATGTAACAGAATTGTAATATTTTTATTTACAAATGTGAAAAGTGTGTTATAATAAGTGAGTTATATCAGATTACGTAAACCATATCTGGATATATTAAGAAACTAATAATTGAAGGAAAATTATTCTATTATGGAACAATATGTGATAAGAGGCGGAAAACCTCTTGAAGGTGAGGTCGTAATAGCAGGTGCAAAGAATGCGGCGCTTGGAATACTTGCGGCAGCTGTTATGACTGACGAAAAGGTCTTAATAGAGAATGTACCTTATGTATCCGATACGAGAACCCTTCTGAAGGCTATCGAGAATATCGGTGCAACAGTTGAATATAAAGACAGACATACAGTGGTTATTTGCGGTAAAGGCATCAGGGAGAGACAGCCTGTAGATGACGAGTATATCCGCAAGATCAGAGCTTCCTACTATCTGATAGGTGCTCTTCTGGGTAAGCATAAGTATGCAAATGTAGCTCTTCCCGGTGGTTGTGATATAGGAGCTCGTCCTATAGACCTTCACATCAAAGGCTTTGAAAAGCTGGGAGCGAAGACAGAGATAGTTCCGGGCGGAAGCATTGTTGCGGAAGCAGATGAGCTTAGAGGCGCTCACATCTATCTCGATACTGTATCAGTTGGTGCTACTATCAATATCATGCTGGCAGCATCACTCAGCCCGGGAAAGACAACTATTGAGAATGCAGCGAAGGAGCCTCACATAGTTGATGTGGCAAACTTCCTCAATACAATGGGAGCAAATATAAAGGGTGCAGGTACTGATGTTATCAGAGTTCGTGGAGTTGAGAAGCTTCATGGAGCAGAGTATTCTATCATACCTGATCAGATAGAGGCCGGTACATTTATGGCTATGGCAGTTGCCACCAGAGGAAATGTACTCATTAAAAATGTAATTCCAAAGCACCTTGAAGCTATATCTTCAAAGCTGGTAGAGATGGGTGCTCATGTTATAGAATATGACGATTCTGTAAGAGTTATGGCAGATGGAGAACTTAAGTCTACTCAGATTAAGACTCTTCCATATCCTGGATTTCCTACAGATATGCAGGCTCAGATGTCTGCTATACTTGCTCTGTCAAATGGAACCAGCATAGTTACAGAAAGTATCTTTGAGAATCGTTTCAGATATGTGGCAGAACTTGCCCGTATGGGAGCAAAGATAAGAGTAGAAGGTAATTCTGCTATTATTTCAGGGATTAAGAACTATTCAGGTGCGAGACTTGTAGCGTCGGATCTTCGTGCAGGAGCTGCTCTTGTTATAGCTGCTCTTTCAGCAAATGGAGTAAGCACCATAGAGGATATTCAATATATCAAACGAGGCTATGAGGACTTTGATGAGAAAATCAGAGCTTTGGGTGGCGTGATGTACATTGCCCAGGATGAAAGAGAAGTTCAGAAAATCAAGCTTCAGGCAGTTTAAAAAAATGTCAGGTTCAGCCTGACATTTTTTTGTGTACTTAACAAAAACTTCGCAGTATGATAAACTTATACGGATATTTTAAGTAAAGACAGTTCATTTTCGAGAGGAGTATGTATACATGCCTGTATTTGATTTTAATGAGAAGAAAGAAGAAGTAGTAAAGGCTGAGAGAAGCTATAAACTGGTTTATTCAAGTGAAAGAACAACCAGTATCGAGCATCCGATAATGATTCTTGAGGATAGTGGTTTAAAACTTGTTCATCATTCAAATGGTATGTTTGAAGCTCCGACCGTAGGCTCTGCTTTTATATATGATACAGATGAGAAGTCGTCTCATAGTATCCTTGAAATCGATGCGAGATTTGAGAATCTTGTAAAGTGGATCGGGGAGAATCGCATAATGGTACGTCTCTCAGGTCAGATGACTGAAAAAGGTTATGCAGTATACAAGATTTTTGAAACCGGAGTTGCTGTACGAGGTTCTAAGCTATCCGGTGAAAATGGATTCCTGCAGTTTATGATTGGCCGGCTTCTTCAAAGTGATGCACCATCAGAAGAAACGGTTGATCCGGATGAGATAGATGATGCAGACGATATGAGACTTACAAGTATTCAGAGCATAACAGATTATCTTATGTGTGCGGGAAGTACGCTTCCGGATAATATAAGACTATGGGCAAGACGTAATCTTGCTGTTGCTAAGTCTTCAGAAGTAACACCGGAGGAAAGAAGGCATGCGCAGAGAGCACTTTCAATCATGCTCAGTATTCAGTGGAAGAATACCGATTTTCAACCAATAGATCCGGTGGAGGCGAGACGAATCCTTGACGAGGAGCTCTATGGACTGGAAAGTGTAAAACAGCGAATTATAGAAACGATAATTCAGATAAATCGTACACATACGCTGCCGGCATACGGAATACTTCTGATTGGTCCTGCTGGAACAGGTAAGTCGCAGATTGCAT
>DOVG01000098.1 GCA_003520205.1 Lachnospiraceae bacterium | reverse complement strand
GCAACTGATAGATACAGTCAAGTCTGAGCGACCTACTCTAAGCGGTCGCCCTGCTGATGAAGAGATAGATGATGGCGAGGAGATTATCCTTGATGCAAAGGAAATCTACTACCTTGATCATGTAGACAGAAAGCTCTTTGCATATACAAAGGATGGTGTATTCCGAATCATGAATACTCTTTCTAATTGCGAAGAAATGCTATGGAATTATGGCTTTGTCAGAGTATCAAAGTCCAATCTTATCAACATTTATAAGATTAAGCAGTTAAAACCGGATGCCAACATGAAGGTATATGCTTCCTTCGATAATGGCGACAGAATCTGCATCAACAGAAGCTACAACAAGAGTTTTAAGGAATACCTTCAGAGAATGAGGAGGATGGGATAATGAGTGATAAATCATTTGATACATATGCTTCGAATAAAAAGAATGACCGTATGGGCAAAGTGAAGGGGTTTCTTTTGGAACTCTGCTGTGCATATACATTTGTATCAGTACTTGGAGCTATAGTAAATATTTTAGCCGGGACCGAAACTAATAACATAAATGTACTGGTTATGTTCGCAACCTGCACTATCGCAACATTTGTCCTCTTCCTGCATAAACTATTTGATAACTTCAGTCCCCTGTTTATGATGGTGGCGCAGTACCTTATCGCATGCGTTCTTATAGGGGGCATGCTTCTTCTAATAAGTGCATTTGTATCTCCAATAACCCCCAAAGGATGGTTTGAATTCTTCCGTTCATTCACGATACCATACATCTTTCTGGCTGGATTATATTACTATAGAGTATTTTCAGAGACAAAGAAGCAGGATGCACTGATCAAAGAAATACAGAGTCTTCAGGACTAGAACATGGTAAAGCGAACCTGAAAATAATGGTCTTGCACGTACTTCATGCTTTGGGTTCGGATATTATATTTGACATAGCCGTACGACTATATATATAATGAGATAATTAATATATAGCCATACGGCTATATTTGCACATTATTATAAAAATATAGCCGTATGGCTATATAACGGTGTTCAGGAATATATATAGAAATGGATGGTGCTTATGAAAGTAAATAATACAAAAAACTTTGGTGAAATGATTAAGAAACGAAGGAAAAAGCTAGGATATACACAGAAATATATATGCGAGGTAAGTGGCATTAGTGCCAGTTATATATCGGATCTTGAAAATGGTAAGGCAACGATAGAATTGGGCAAGGCTATATATCTTGCTAATCTTCTGGGTATAGATATTGAGATGAATGAGAGACTAACTATTAAAAGTCAATAGGAAAATGCGCTTTTTTGAATAAATCATATTGGATGTTCTAGATAGCCTAGAGGCAGATGCTATAATTTGCGAGATGAAATGAGTATGTTTATAGGTGATGATATAAACTTTAGACATATAAAACGTTCTTCTTTTATTGAAGCGGCGAAAGAAGCGGGACTTACGGAAAGAATAGCGCTTAGAATATTTGATGAGGTTGCAGATGGTCTGGAAAAAGCCCTGGAAAAGGCATCAGAACTTCTAAAAGAAACAGAGATACCTGGTATAGATAAGATGAAGAATAACATATTAGAATCTAGTGGATACAGGTGTTTATAAAAGAGTTTAAGCTATAGATGCGTATATTAATGCTAAAAGGACTGTATGCATAATGATATTAACAAATGTATTGATTTTGTAATGATATAGTAATATAATTCATTTATAATGCAATACATGGAGGTGGTGAATATGTCTAGTACAATACAGGTAAGAGTTGATGATGATTTAAAAATGAAATCTGATAGCCTGTTTAAAGAGTTGGGTATGGATACAACAACTGCAATTCGTATGTTTTTAACGCAGGCTGTAGCATATAATGGCTTTCCATTTGAAATAAGAAAAAATGTAAGTAATTCATATAAGCCATTAACGGAAGATGAAATGTTGGAAAAACTTGCAGCCTCCAGAGCTCATGCAGAACAGGGGCTTTATAGGGATGCTGATGATGTTGTGGCAGATATGAGGAACAAATATGGATTATAAGGTTGTTATTACGATTGATGCAGAACAAGATCTTGAACGTCATATTCGTTATCTTCTTGAAGCAAAGAAGAATGATCAGGCAGCCAGAAATGTAATCAATGATTTTGAGGATACAAAAGCGAGCCTTTCCAGGGTGGCCGCTAGCTTACAGTTGTGTACGAATCCTCGTTTAAATAAATTGGGATATAGAAGAATTAATTATCTACGCCATGATTATTTTATGATGTACAGAGTTGTTGATGATATGGCAATTGTTGATAATATATTTCATTTTCTTGAAGATTTCGAGAATAAGATGAAATAACACTGAGACAAGCAAAGTAGTTGCATAGGATAAATAGTGAAACTGCCGAAACGCCGTTATGGATTAACAGAAAATCCATAATGGTAGCAGGTCAGAACAATAATATGTTTGACAAAATGAAAACAATGTGTTTTACTACAAAACAGTGAGGATAGCACGAATCCTTAAGGAGACTTTGTCTCAGTAACTATTAACCCCAGAACGAAAAGGAGGACAATATGCGAAGTATTAGTTTAAACAATTCAATATGTAACAATGAGGCATTAGTTGTCCCTGGTGAGTCTGTGAGGTAGTAGGTT
>DOVG01000057.1 GCA_003520205.1 Lachnospiraceae bacterium | reverse complement strand
ATGCATGATAAATATTATTATGAAGCTGCTGAAATGGCGCTTATAGATACAGATGTGCGCCGTACATTTGCTACAGGTATAGCAGGATTCTCGCATGTTATTGATTCACTTTCTGCAATCAAATATGCCAAGGTTAAGGTCATTCGTGATGAAGAAGGCTTTGCTGTTGATTATGAGACAGAAGGCGAGTTCCCTAAGTATGGAAATGATGATGACCGTGCTGATAACATAGGCGTATGGCTTCTTAAGACATTTCTTGATGATATCAAGAAGAGACATACATATCGTAATTCAGAACCTACTACATCAATTCTTACAATTACATCGAATGTAGTGTATGGTAAATTCACAGGAAATCTTCCTGATGGTCGTCGTGCATGGACACCGCTTGCTCCTGGAGCGAATCCAAGCTATGGAGCTGAGAAATCCGGACTTCTTGCTTCGCTTAATTCCGTAGCTAAGATTCCATATGTTTGGGCACTTGATGGAATATCAAATACTCAGTCAATGAATCCTTCAGCACTTGGTCATTCAGAAGAAGAAAGAGTTCAGAATCTTGTAAATGCTATGGATGGTTACTTCGATCAGGGAGCACATCATCTTAATGTAAATGTCTTCAGTCGTGAAACTCTTGAAGATATCATGGAACATCCTGATAAGCCGGAGTATGCTAACTTTACTATTCGTGTATCCGGATATGCTGTTAAGTTTATAAGTCTTACAAGAGAACAGCAGTTGGATGTAATAAATAGAACATTCCATGAGAGCCTGTAATTGAGGGATTTATGAATAATATATATGGATATATTCATTCAATTGAAACTTTTGGTGCAGTTGATGGCCCTGGAATTAGATTTATAGTCTTTCTCCAGGGCTGTAACATGCGCTGTAAATACTGCCACAATCCAGAAACGTGGGTTACTTTGCCAGATGATAATAATAATGAATTCCTGAAGTCTCATGGTATTAATATAGAAAAAAGAACACCTGAAGATATTATGAAACAGGCGTTGAGATATAAAACGTATTGGAAAAACGGTGGTGGTATAACTGTCAGTGGTGGTGAAGCTCTCTTGCAAATCGATTTTGTAACTGAGCTTTTTCGTCTTGCAAAAAAAGAAAATGTAAATACATGTCTTGATACCTCGGGTAATCCATTTTCTGTGGACGGCGCTTTTTTAGATAAATTCAGGGAACTCTGTGACTTAACGGATCTGTTTCTTCTCGATATCAAACATATAGATGATGATAAACATAAAGAATTAACCGGTTGTACAAATAAGAATATTCTGGAGCTTGCCAGATATTTATCTGATAATAATAAGAATATGTGGATAAGACATGTGCTTGTGCCTGGCATTACAACAGATGAAAATGATTTGATGAGTCTTGCCGAATTTATAAAAAGTCTTAAAACGGTTACAAAGGTAGAGGTTCTTCCTTATCATAGAATGGGGATACCAAAGTATGAATCTCTTGGAATCAGATATCCTATATCGGAGATAGAACCACCGACACAAACACAGATTGACAGGGCACGTTCTATACTTTGTCCGGATAGTTCTTTGTGAAAATTGTCTATTTTAATTAAAAATTCCTAAAAAAATATTAACATTCGTCGATATCTTGCTTATTGCTATGGATAAAAACTTATGATATTATTTAAAAGTGTTTTTGTCACTTTTTATAATTTAATACTTTAATGTGTGAAAGTATATAAAAAATTTAATGATGGAGGAATAATTATGTCAAAGAAAGTCGTACTCGCTGGCGCATGCCGTACAGCAATCGGAACAATGGGTGGATCACTTAGCACTATACCAGTAGCTGATCTTGGTTCTATAGTAATCAAGGAAGCTCTTAACAGAGCAAATGTTCCTGCAGATCAGGTAGATCATGTATACATGGGTTGTGTTATCCAGGCTGGACAGGGTCAGAATGTGGCTCGTCAGGCAGCAATCAAAGCTGGTCTTCCGGTTGAGTGTCCTGCTGTTACAATCAATGTAGTTTGTGGTTCGGGACTTAATGCAGTTAATATGGCAGCACAGATGATTCAGGCAGGTGATGCTGATATCGTTGTAGCTGGTGGTATGGAGAATATGTCTATGGCTCCTTTTGCTCTTCCGAATGGACGTTATGGATATAGAATGACATGGCCTTCAAACAGCCAGGGCGCTCTTGTTGATACAATGGTAAAGGATGCTCTTTGGGATGCATTTAATGACTATCATATGATCAAGACAGCTGACAATGTAGCTGAGCAGTGGGGACTTACACGTGAAGAACTTGATGAGTTTGCTGCTAATTCACAGCAGAAGTGTCAGAAGGCTATGGAAGAAGGCGCTTTCAAGAGAGAGATTGTTCCTGTAGAGATAAAGAAGAAGAAAGAAACAGTTATATTTGATACAGATGAAAATCCTAGAGCTGGAATTACTGCAGAAGGACTTTCAAAGATGAGAGCTATCAATCCTGATGGATATGTAACAGCTGGTAATGCTTCAGGTATCAATGA
>DOVG01000030.1 GCA_003520205.1 Lachnospiraceae bacterium | reverse complement strand
AGCTTTATCATATAACCCTCACCTTTTTTTTATTATGACACTTATGTCATAGTATAACAAAATATGGAAAATGTATCAAAAAAAATATATATGGATACATTGTTGATACAAAGTATGAGTATATTTATGGAGTGATAATGATATTTGGGTATTATTTACATGAGGTGATATTGACAAATGATTAGTTACTTGAAGCTTAAACAGGCGAAAAAAATAGTGAGTATAATTCTTTCTGCAGCATTACTTACATCAGCTACTTCATGTGGGAGTAAAGAGGTTGTAGTGGAAGACTATGGTGATACTTATACTCAGACTTCAGCAGAAGCAGACACTACTGCAACAAAGACAGATGCTATGAAACTTTCTAAAGGAACAGGTCAGACACTTCGCGAAAGACTTGGAAAGGAAGTGGAATTCAAAGATAATTTTGCCGTAAAAGGAACCAACATAACAGCGAATATTTCTTATCTGGTTCCTGATATACCATATGTAAATGTATACAATATGACTGCTATTGATGACGGTAAAAATGATGAGGATGATATAGTAAAATCTTTATTTGGGAATACAGCTAAAAAAATAGAAGAGCTGTCTTATACAAATGCTACGGACTATATATCACTTATTCATAAGTATGAAGAGATTAAGAGTAATGCAGAGGCTAGTGAAACAGAAAATTTTAAGTACAATGGTGTGTTAGGATATTTTACAATAGATTCGAATTTTGATGAGAAGTTCAAATGGGTCGACGATAAAAATCTATATATACATATGTATGAAGGGGAATATAATGGAATGAGGTATGGTCTTCTTCTGGCATATGATTATCTGGCAAATGAGAAATATATTTATTTAGAACCAATTAGTATAGATGAGGTGTTCCCCGAATCAAACTACAGTACGATTATATATAAAGATAAATCCAATAATTGGGAAGAGAGAAACGAATTAGAGAACTCCTGTCAGATGAATAAAGATGATGCAATAGCTATGGCATCAGAATTTTTGGAAAAGAAATTATTACTAGAACAGGATCTGAATGTAGTTACTTCTGATTCAAATGAATATTTGTCAAGTCATGGGCATACTATAGCGAATTACATATATACAGGTACATCTGTAGATAGAGATTCGATGACCCAGATTCTATACACAGATAGTGATATTTTATCGGCTATAAGCAGTTATATTTTATCTGATGGTGGAGTGAATTATCAGCAGGTACGTGAGCAGGAGAACACTTATCAAACTTATCTGGATGATAAAGGCATATCAGATACAGATATAAATCAAACCACTTCTGCGGGATTTAACGATGATTCTCTATTTAGTTTTATGGATAAAAAAATAGATAATGTAGATGTAGAGTTTGATGCACATGGATATGCGCTTTATCTCGGCTCGTGTATAGCAGATGAGAAGGATAAATCAGGCAGGTCTGTGAATTTTCATTCTACGATGAATAGTGGTATTATCAAGATAACTGATAAAGGAATACTTGGAGTAGATTTGATGCTGTCACAACGTGTGGTAGATGTGGTAGAAAATGTCGGTCTCATGAGTTTTGATAAGATTGTAGAGGGAGTAAAGGAGCAGCTTCCGAATAAGCTTGATGTAACAAAACTGAGTAATCCTGTACCGGAAAATCTTGATGTACAATTTCTGGAGCTTATATATCATCCGTATTCTGGAAAAGAATCAGATGATAACACGAAGAATTTCTCATATATACCGACATGGTATATTTGTATAGGATTTCCGGCTTACTCAGAGGGGGGCGTTGCGTTTGTCTTTGTAAATGCAATGGATGGAGAAATATTAGATGTCCAAGTATATAATCCTGATTAAAGAAAAAAAGGATAGTTGAAGGAAAAGTAAGTATGTCTAGGTGGAATAAAAAAATATATAGCCTGGTAACAAAAGGCTCTGTCAGGATTGTCCTGTCAGGGCTTCTTGTGATTTCACCATTTGCTTTGTCAGCATGTGGTAATAGTGATATGGATGAGCTTGTCCCGGCAAGAGATGTATCCGTAAATGTAACTGATATGAACACTCTTGTTGTTGAAAAAGGAGATCTAACTCCATCCTATGAAAAAACTGTCACATTAAGTGGATATAAAGAAGTCATATACAGGCTCGAGCAGAACAAACTTGATAAAATGGAAGAAGAGTATGAGGCGCATTTCGATGAGCTAAAGGTAGAAGTAGGTGATTATGTAAGTGCAGGTGATACGCTGATATCTTTCAAATCCGATGCATTAGAGAAGAAGCTTAAAGAGAGCCAGCAGACGAAGCAGAAAGCATTACTTGATATCGAACATTACCAGAATCTTATGGCGATAAATGATGCGCTTGATTATTCAGATGATATAGCCTCACTTCAAAATGATATATACATAGCTGAAGTATATATTCAGGATATTTATGAAACCTATGACTCGCTTAATGTAAAAGCAGAAAGTGATGGAACGGTAAGTTTTGTCAGTGATACTTTGAAGAGTGGATATATAAAGCCCGGAGGTCCGCTTATAACAGTAGTTAGTGATGATGGTTATTATGAATTATCACTAAGCGAAGACGAAGGACCGAATATGAAAAAGGAAATAGGTGATAATGCTACTGAGACCGATGCAACCAGTGTAACATTTCATGTAGGTGACATATTCAAGGCAAGGAATTCTCTTTCAGAATATGAGCTGGAAGTAATAGATGGTCCTCTTACATCTGAATCAAAAGCTTCAGGTACAGATGCCGGGGAGATAAAGGGTGATAAGATATATCTGAAGCTGGTGGGAGATAATCAGATAAATCCTAAAGAGCTTCTTCTTTATAAGGAGCTTCCGGAGATTAAAAATGTCTGTTTTGTGGATAAAAGAGCATTAAGTGAATATGAAAATGAATATTATGTATTTAAGCAGACAGAAGATGGTCTTTTTGAAGCAGTAAAGGTAACTGTAGGAGCAGTAGTGGATATGAAAGCTGTTATCCTGAAAGGTCTTGAAGAAGGGGATACAGTAACATATACAGGCAGATAGAGATGATGAGAATGATAGATATAAAGAGATTATATAAGAATAGAATAAGAAAAAGTGTATCTGCAGTAATGATTTGTATGCAACTGGCTGTCGTAGTTCTGGGAGCGGCAGGGTGTGGAACTTCCAAAGTTGAGATACCTGAGCTTAAGGAACCTAAGTCTACTGCAGTTTCATACAGACCTGTTCAGAAAAGAATCGTTGGTAAAACCGAGTATCTGAATGGAGTAGTAGTTCCTATGGAGTATCCATGTTTTACAGAAAAAGGTACATTTCTAAAAGAGATATACGTGGGGGTTGGCGATTATGTAAAAAAAGGTGATGTGGTTGCCACCAGTTATACAGGAAATACATATACAGAAATTGCACGACTTGAATCAGAGATACAGCTTCTTGTAAGTCAGAAAGAATACGAACAGACTATATCAAATGAAAAGGTTGAGAAGCTGGGATATGAAAAAAAGATAGAAAAGTTTCTTAAGAATAAAAAGGGAGTTAGTGCCAAGGAAGATGAGATAGAAACCGAAGAAGAGAATATAAGATACAAGCTTGCGCTTTTAGACTCCAGTATATCAGCTAAAAGAGACGAGATATCAGAGCTGGAGAAATGTGTAGAGGAAGAAACCTATATAGCTCCTCATTCAGGCTATGTAACTTATGTCTATGATGTAAATCAGGGAAATTCCGTACAAAGCAACGAGAATATAGTAGTCATTTCAGACCCGGAAGATTTGTATATAGAAGTATCGGATTTGAAAATGAATAAATACTTATTTGAGAATTACAAGAGTAAATGGTTATATTACGATGGAAAAAGAGTAGAAATAACTGAACACAGGTATACAAACAAAGAAATGTCATTTGCATTATCTGTTGACAGAAATCCTCCTATGTCATTTGATGCAAGTGGCGTAAAGCTTCAGTGCGGTACAGATGTAGTTTTATGTTTTATGAAAGAAAAGGCGAAGGAAGAGCTGTCAATTGGAAATGATTCTATATTCAGAGAGAGCGGAGAGAATTATGTATATGTAAAGGGAAAGGATGGCGTAAACGAAAGAAGAAGTGTTGAGCTGGGCGAAACGGATGGATTATATACACAAGTTAAGTCAGGAGTAAAAGAAGGAGAACTTGTCAGATATACTAATATAGCGGTTCCTCCTACTAAACAGGAAGTATATGAAGTAACTAATTCGGACTTTATAGAGATGGGCAGCACAGAGTATGTAGATTTTGCATATCCATACTATGACATATATATATCTGATTGCGATGGAAAGTACCAGAAGATAAAAGAAATGGGTATTGCATCGCCCGGAGACATCCTTTTTGCAGTTGAGTCAACTATAGAAACTGCTGATATAGAAAAGGCAAGGCTGGAGGTTGCAAATCTGGACAATGATAGATCTAAATATGTTAAGGAATACGAGAAACAGAAAAAGGAGCTGACCAAAGAAGTAAATAAAAAAGATAAATTCAATAAGAAAACTATGGCTACTGATACAGATGCTGTATATAAATACATGTACAGGTCAGACAGAGCCAAATGTGATCTGGACATTCTGGAAGCAGAAAACAGTTTATCTGAGGCTCAGTACGAGCATGACAGATATTATGCACAATTAAGATATGATGAAATGCTAAAGGGAACCGGCTCTGTCGGTGAATATTCCGATTATCTGGTTGAAGCACCGGTAGAAGGACGAATAAGTGCAGTCACACATTCGAATCAGGAAAAGGTTAAAAAAGGCTCGTTCCTTTTTACTATGGAAAAACGATATTCTGAACCGGATAAAAAGTATGAGCATGAACGGCTTCTGGCATTAGTGGCATCAAGAGGAAAAGGCACAGGTGTAGCTATGAACGATACGGCTCAATATGGTTCAGAAATTACTTTGAAAAAGGAAAATGATAAAGGTGAGATAAAGACATGGAAAGGAAAATGTATCGGAATAAATCCAGGTGATGGCAGATACTGTCTATTCTCGAGAAATGGTAAGGCATATTCTACGTATTCAAAGCCTTTTTCAAAAAATGTTCAATATCAGTTTTATATAGAAATGGAAGATGAGATAACTAAGGACAGCATAAACGAAGCATCAGTAGAATATCATGGAACTGAAATTAAGAAGGTTATAACTGTTCCGGCGATATCTATAAAAGTTGAGTCCAATCAGCTATCTGCAGATAATTCAGATGATAAGTATTATGTCTGGAAGATAGAGGATGGCGAGATAGTTAAGGAATATGTGGAGATATATAAAGCACAAACACCTGGAGCTTCTACATACGTATTAAATGGATTAAAAGCAGGAGATAAGATTCTCAAATGATAAGATATATTCTGACCAAAATACTAAATAAATACAAGCTCTATCTATGCCTGTTAGTTGGAATAGTTTCTATGGTCATGGTCTTTGCAATGATTATGATGTTTAGAAGTGGTTCTGAACAGAAGCTTATCCAGAGAGGATTTATCAGCCAAAACGAGAAAACAAAAAGTTACCCTGCTACAGTTAGTAAGTCCGAACTTGTCAGATTTGATGAAATGAAAGAACGATCAGGAGATGGTTCTCTAACTGATTATGTAGATCAGAAGGTTGAAAGCTTTCATAATTCCTGGAATAAGTATATTCCTTTACCTGAAGTAGCTGCGCAGAAACTGGTATATTTTAAAAATCTGGATGTAGAATTCAGTTATCATGGACGTGGACATGTTGATATGGGCTATATGACAGATATGACTGATGCAAAACTTTCTGAACATATAAACATAGTTCAGGGAGCTGATCTGTATGGGGATATTTCACAGTTTAAGGAGACTGGAAATAAGATTCCGGAAAATGCCGTACCGTGTCTTATCAGCAGAACGACAGCTAATAGTATGGATCTTGTAGTAGGCGAACTTATAATATTTAAGAAGATGGTGTATGGTGTAGCGGAAACCGAAGAGCCGGCACTTGTTCTGTATGTAAATGGAATCATTGAAGAAAAGTCAGATGATTATTTCTGGAATAAGGATCTCTCAGATTGTGGTAACTTTCTATTTATAGAAAAGAAAGATCTGGAAACACTTATACAGAAGTATCAGAAGGATTTGTTCTATGAACTGTATGAAGATTTTGACTATCGATATGTTACTACGGATAATACCGAAGTTCTAAAAAGCGTTCTGAAGCAGATTGAAGGAAAAGATGAGACCTTTGTCCAGAACATCACACCGGTAATCCAGGAATATAAAGAAGGCATTAAGTCGGTTGAACAGATGTTATATGTAATAGTTCTGCCACTTATAGTTCTTGTTCTGGTATTTATCGGTATGATATCTTTCAGAATAATAGACTCAGAAGCGGGTGAGCTGTCGACTCTCAGAAATAGAGGTCTTAGCAAAGCAAGACTTATTCTCATGTACGTAGTCCAGTCATTTATCCTTGCTGGTGTAAGTTTACCTTTTGGTTTAGGATTAGGATTTCTATTCGGAAAGTTTGTTGCCGGAGTAGATGATTTCATGGGCTTTACCTGGGGAAATGGAGCAATAAGTGTAAAGAACTATAACTTTAATAAATGGATGGTTATCGCCGGAGCAGCAGGTTCTCTGATAGCGGTAATAGTTATGCTTCTTCCTGTTTTCCTGTTCTTTAAGAAGAAAAAGAATAAGAGAAAGCAGGTTTCTTCGCCGGTATGGGAGAAGTATTTCATAGACGTTATGCTTATGGTTGTTTCGGTATATCTGCTATATAATTATAACAAGCAGATACCGACAATGAGAGTGGATGTGCTGAATGGAGAAGGAATAGACCCGGTTATTTTCGTTAATGCAACCTTGTTCCTTTTTGCTTGTGGAATGTTGATGCTGAGACTGATATTCTATTTTGTTGCTATTTTCTATAAGATAGGAGCAAATAACTTCAGTCCGGTAGTTTACTCAGGTGTTTTGCAGATTATGAGAACAAGAAAGGCATCAGCTGTTATATCTATATTTTTGGTTATGACGGTTGCTATGAGTCTCTTTAATGCAAATATGGCACGTACTATAAATGCTAACAAGGAAGCAAGAATCAAGTACGATGTTGGTACTGATTTAAGGATAACTGAACATTGGGATGTAGCTCTTCAAGGTATGCCACCTGAACCAAAGAGATGGAAATATACGGAACCCGATTATATATCTTATTCGAAGCTGATTGAAGATAAGATGGCTGAGTCAGTTACGAGGGTGCTTATATATAATCGTGCAGGAGTAAAAGGAACAGGTAAAGAAACAGCAGATGTAACCGTAGAAGGAATACATACAAAGGAATTCGGAGAGACAGCTAGACTCAGAGATGGAGTTGGAGATAAACACTGGTATAATTATCTGAATGCTCTCGCAGACGAGCCGGATGGAGTTATTATATCAAGGAATCTTGCAAAAAGATTTGAACTGGCTGAGGGCGATGATATCACTATTCAGATGATGCCACCGAAGGTTACAGGACGAAATGATTATTATGCAAGTGTAACTCTTAAGATAGTTGGAATAGTTGATGCATGGCCGGGATATTCAAAGTATAGATATGTGACTAATGAAGAAACGGGCAAAGTAGTTGAGAAGGAAAGCTTCCTTGCAGTTATGAACTATACCGGTATGGTTAATTCTTTCGGTTTACTTCCTTATGAGGTATGGGTAAAGACAGATAAATCCGCAGAAGAAATATCGGATGCCGTAAAAGAGAATTTCAAAAATAACAAAAGATTTCTGAGCGACATCGATTCCTGGAGTGACAATATAAAGGATGAGAAATCATCTGCCATAATGCAGATTACTAATGGACTTTTTACTGCAGATTTCCTTATTGCGCTTATTCTTTGTATCATTGGTTATCTCATTTACTGGATAACGTCTATAAGAGACAGAGAGCTTCTGTTCGGAATATATAGAGCTATGGGTATCAGTAGAAAAGAGATAAACAGAATGCTTATTATAGAACAGATATTCCTGTCATTTATGTCTATATTTGCAGGAATACTTGCAGGTACACTTGCTTCGAAGCTGTTTGTAAATGTATTCTCTGCCGTATATCTTCCACAGAAGCATAATCTGGAAGTTTTTGTTAATTCTTATGGAGCAGATCTCATCAAGATGGGTGTTGTTCTTGTGGTAGTAGTTATATGGTGTGTTCTCTGGATTAGACGTATAGTCAGAGGACTGAATATAACAGAAGCGTTGAAGCTTGGAGATGATTGATCATGGAAGTAATATATAATAGTCATGAAAATGGAATAGGTAGTGGTATAGAAAGTACCCAGTCACCGGGCACAGACGAGATAATACTTTCTGTCAGAGATGTGGTTAAGTCCTATAAGGTTGGTGACGGAGGAACTCTTACCGTACTGGATCATGTTAATCTGGAGCTTCCTAAGGGAAAGCTTATCATGTTCATGGGACGTTCCGGTTCAGGTAAGACGACGCTTATGAATCTGCTTAGTACTCTGGATGATGTAACGTCCGGTGATATAGGATTTAATGGTAACTGGTATTCATCCATGAGTGTAGAGGAAAAAGAAAGACTGAGACGAAATAAGATAGGATTTGTTTTTCAGACTGTAGCTCTTATTCCGGTTATGACTGCTTATGAGAATATTGATTTCGGACTTAGAACAGCAGGAGTAAAGAATAAGGATGAAAGGTCTAAAAGAATAAATGAGGTTCTTGATCTGGTTGGACTGACTGACAGAGCAAAGCATTTTCCTGCTGAATTGTCCGGTGGGGAGAGACAGCGTATCGCTATATGCAGAGCTATGGCGCATCGTCCGGAGCTTTTTTTTGCTGATGAACCTACCGGTGCGCTGGATACAGCTTCAGGTATATATATCGCAGAGCTTTTTAGAAAACTGACGAGAGTTGAGGGATTTACGGTTATCATGACAACGCATGATACCAGACTATCGGAACTGGCTGATGTACTCATAAAATTGTAGTGTATAGTAAGGTTTACTTTGTTAGATAATTCCCGCGTCGAGCTTAAACTCGCTGTCACGAGGTGATATGCCTGAGAGGACACTGCTTGCGCACAGGCGCGGTGCCCTAGGCTCACTAAGCTCTCGCTTCGTCTTAGACTCGCGACTCGCTAAGTGAACAGACCGCTTATGGTCCCTCAGGCATACACTCGTGTCCAGCTATGTTAGCTCGTTCGCGACAATATGTAGATCATGATTTGTTATTATATACTCAATGAATCGATAGCTTGATTTTCGTCAAATTCGAAGAGATAGCTTCGCGAGTTAAAGCCGAGCGGTTTTTAA
>DOVG01000053.1 GCA_003520205.1 Lachnospiraceae bacterium | reverse complement strand
CCATATCTTATGTTCCATCCTCGCTTTTTTACTTAATCAATGAGCACTGTATTCGCAATCCTGATTTATCAGCTTAATTTCCTTACTAGCCGCGAAATATGTATATCAGTTCTCATCCTTATCATTCCAGATACAGTAATAATCCTCCTCACAAATTCTCCTTATTTACAGGTTCATAATATCACAAAATCTCCATTTTCTCAATGGCACATTTTCACAAAATCGCCATTTTCATGTTTTTGTACTTAACCTTCGCCTCATCCGCCGATCCTTTTCCTTTCCATTGTTTGTTTTGCTTCCGAATTTTTTCCGCCTTTTCCTCCGCTTCCATCTCCACCCTGATTTTCTCGATCTCCTTCCGCACGGATGGATTCTTCGATTTCTCTTCGCTTACTGTCGATGTCTCTGCGGACGGAGTTTTCGCTAAAGGGTCGTCTTCCTCCTCTTTTCTCTTGTGGCCGAAAGCCTTCTCATAGCTGTAATCCTTATCATCTTCTTTGAGTTTTACCTCGGCTTTGATCACATTCGCCTTTTCACCTTCGATCTTAACATTGACATATCAATCTTTCCTGACTTCTTGTTCTGGGCCGCCCGGATGAGCGGCAGGTAACGAGGTTGTTTAATTAAAGGTCATAAAACACTTGATTATTCTTTGGATGAATTATAGGTTGTATTTCTCCTATTTGTGTGTTATAATATAGAAAACACATTAAGGAGGTAGACCTATGACCATAGATACAAATACTGTCGTTTCCATGACCGATGCTAACCAGAATTTTTCTAAAGTAACAAAGATAGTAGATAAATACGGACGTGCTATCGTTTTTAAGAACAACGCTCCTCGCTATCTCGTTATTGATTTTCAGGCTGCAGATAATTCTGAAACTGCATCCGATGAAGATGTCCTTGCTTCATCCGGCAAACTTATGGACAAGTATGATGACGCTTTTAAGGAGCTTGCTAAATGATATATCTTTCTAAAGATCAGATTCTTTTGTTACACGACAAACTGATAGAAAGATATGGCGGTTCTTATGGTGTCCGGGATGACGGACTCCTTGATTCTGCCGTTAATGCTCCTTTTCAAAGTTTCGATGGAAATGATTTCTTTCCGACCGTTACCGATAAGGCTGTCCGCCTCTGTATCGGACTGGTTAGAAATCATCCTTTTATCGATGGAAATAAGCGAATCGGTGCCTTAGCACTTCTCACGACCCTCGATTTGAACAAATATCATTTTCGCATTAGCAATGCTGAATTATCCTCTGTAATTCTTGACCTTGCCGCAGGAAAAATAAATGATGAATATTTGCTCCAATGGGTAATGGATAGGATAGATTAATACTTTGCTCCGCTGAGGATTAGTCCGTCCTCATTCTTCTTCTCGATATTAAGAGGCACATCGAAATCAAAGGTCTGGTTCTTAAGCCCGTCTTTCGGTGTAATGGTGGCGATCACCTTATCCTTATCGTCAATCACTTTAAGTTCTGCCGCCAGAGTGTAATCATACCCCTTAAGAAAATTTGTATAGTTTACAGTATCGGTAACCTTTACCAATTTGCCGCCGGTGTAGGTTGTCTGCGTCTTAGAGCCTTAACAGCTCCGCTCTTTGAAGTTTTGATTTTCTCTCTCATAACTGAGATCCTCCTTATAATTTTATAGTTTTTATCTAAAAGGGACGGGTCCTTTTATTCGGTTTTAATCCCCCGGCATATGTGTCAGGGTATAAAAATACCCCAGGCACCTTGGATTTGGCGCCTGGGGCAGAGTGCATTTATTAAGTTTTAAGAGACAGGCTTAAGCCTGATTATAAGTTATCTTCCAATTTTATGTTCCAACGTTCGTCCTGACAAATCTCGATTTGCTTATTTCATTATCCCGTAATTAGTCATTATCACCAAAACTCCAAAGTTTAGATATCTTCCGGTATAATTTATTATTCCTCTATCGCTCCACACATGTGCTTCGACATACCTCTCCGGACCGTATTCACCATCCGGATTCCAGTCTTGAGGAAATATAATAGAACCAGAATATCATGAGCTATGTATTAGAGTCAGCCGTTGGTTTTATTTGCTGACTGTAATCAGCCATAACATAGTAAAGATCATCGCAAAACCCAATGCATCAAATGCCGTAAAAGCGCTTCCGAGAACCAAAGTAGAAATGACTGCTGCAGTCAGAGGCTCAGCAAAACTATAGAGAATTGCTTTGGATGGTCCGATAAGTTTTACACCGCTGATATATAGAGTAAAGGCGCAGAGGTTGCCAACCACAATAACGAATATAATGCCTAATATGCCATAGAGATTTGGAATATAGTGGATTGTCCAGGTTCTGAAAATGATACCTATGCATATACCTCCAAGCAGGAATGACCATCCCTGAGCGACTATGACAGGAATGTCGTTCGTGAGTTTAGGAGCAAGCACATTATAAATCATAACACAAACAGCGCTTAAGACACCTGTAATCAGTGCAAGTGGCGGTACTGTCATTGTAGTAATATTGCCATGGCTTGTAAGGAAGAAAACGCCTAGTAGAGCCATTATGATTGACAATATTTCCAAAACCTTAGGAAACCTTTTGGTTGTTATGCATGTATATCCTAATATAAATATTGGAGCCAGATCCTGCATGATTGTTCCAATAGCCGCAGTTGAGAGTTCGATGGTGAGAAAGTATAAAAATTGACATGCTGACACACCTGCCAGTCCATAGATGAGCATGGTTATTGCCTTTTCTTTGCTTTTCCATGGTAAAAAAACAGAATTAGGGCACTTGATGAGTGAGTATAGCAGTATTAGTACTCCGGAAAGTCCCAATCTGATAGGAACAAGCCATCTGCTGTCCATCATCTGCACGTCAAAAAGATACTGCCCGACTGAGCCAGAAAGCCCCCAGCAGGCAGCACCTATAGTTGTTAATAAGATTCCTTTAATTTTATTTTTATCCATCAAATTACATATCCTTTGTTGATTTATCTTAATCCCTGTATAATCTATCTGTTTATATTATGAAAGAACACTCAAGATATAATAAGTCTTCACGTATCAAAAAGCAATATCCTTATATCCAACCTCAGTTACTTCTCCATCTTCAATAAGTACGGCAACACCGTTATCTTCCGTATCCTCTCCGCCCCAGTCTCGGTTAAATAAAACATATACAGGCTGTGCATATAAGCACGCATACATGGTTCTAGTCCTGAAGACTCTGTATTTCTTTGATCAGTGCATCCTGCTTCTTTGTCTCTGAAAATACTCTATAGTAATAAAATCCAGCCAGAAAGATGTATGGTATCGTGAATGAACGAAAGAATTCAAACCATCCTTTGTATATGCAAAGAGCTTTCTGTCTACATGATCAAGGTAGTAGATTTCCTTTGCATCAAGGATAATCTCCTCGCCATCATCTATCTCTTCATCAGCGGGGCGACCGCTTAGAGTAGGTCGCTCAGACTTGACTGTATCTATCAGTTGCTTAATAACCGGGCGCATATTGGCAAAATGTATATCAACCTTTTCTTCTTTTATATTCTTATCTTCATATAGATTCAGCTTCATTTTTGTTCCTGTTCAACTTACATTGTAGATTTCAAAAAATACTATTTTATATTTCCGTTCAGGAATTCTTCAACGCTATCCATATACTCTTCCGGGTAGTCGATAAAAGAGAGTCACGTACGAAAATCTGCACAAGTTGCAT
>DOVG01000004.1 GCA_003520205.1 Lachnospiraceae bacterium | reverse complement strand
AACTGCGTTCCTGCTTGCAGGAAAAGCAGCTTGACCTTATGACACGCTGAAACACGAGGAAATAGCAGCTTTCGTAGAAAACTAGCGGTTTCTGAGTGTTTCTAGGATTGCGAGAATTTCGTAAGAAATGGAGCAATCCGTATGTCATATGGTGTTAAAAGGTACTTTTGACACCTATGTCATATGATAATTTAGATTAAATTCAGTAGATAAAAAATGAAAGGAGGAATAAGTATGTCTGATACATTGACAATTGATGAATTCAAAAATAACACAGGTACAGAGGACGCTTTGAAAGACGAATCTGCCCGTAAGCCGATTAGTAAGATAATCAATGATAGCTCCAAAACAGGCGTGCTTGCAACTCCTGAGGATTTTACATCGCCTGATGATATATATAAGGTTCTCATTGAGAAAATGAGGGAGTATCATCCATCTGATGACTTCTCTATGGTGGAGAAGGCCTATCATATAGCAGATGATGCGCATCAGGGGCAGAAACGTAAATCAGGCGAGCCATACATCATACATCCGCTTTGCGTAGCGATTATTCTGGCTGAGCTTGAGATGGATAAGGAAACTATAGTAGCCGGACTGCTTCATGATGTTATAGAAGATACGGAGTATACTAAGGAGGACCTCTCCAAGGAATTCTCTCCTGAGATAGCACTTCTGGTGGATGGTGTAACTAAACTGACACAGTTGAATCTCTCTCAGGATAAGATAGAGATTCAGGCAGAGAATCTTCGTAAGATGTTCCTTGCCATGGCGAAGGATATCCGCGTAATTATTATCAAACTGGCCGACAGACTTCATAATCTAAGAACACTTCAGTATCAGACTGCTGCTAAGCAGGTGGAGAAGGCACGTGAGACGATGGATATATATGCACCTATCGCTAAGCGTCTCGGTATATCACGTATACAGGTTGAGATGGATGATCTCTGTATGCAGTATCTGTATCCGGACGTATATGCCGAACTGAGAGAGACTATCGGAGAGAGACTGTCTGAGAGAGAAGGCTTCATCAATGATATGGTAAATGAAGTTACACAGTATATCAAAGAAGCCGAGATAGAAGCCGAGATAGAAGGAAGAGTTAAGCATATCTTCAGTATATATAAGAAGATGAAGACCCAGAATAAAACACTGGATCAGATATATGATATATTTGCACTTAGAATCAAGGTTGCTTCAGTCAGAGACTGCTATGCGGCACTTGGTATAATTCATGAGAAATATAAACCTATACCGGGCCGTTTCAAAGACTATATAGCTATGCCTAAGGCTAATATGTACCAGTCTCTTCATACGACACTTATAGGACATGAGGGAAGACCTTTTGAGATACAGATACGTACATATGATATGCACCGTACTGCTGAGTATGGAATAGCTGCTCACTGGAAATACAAGGAGAGTGGCAGTACAAATGTAACTCATGAGGAAGAGAAGTTGAACTGGCTTCGTGAGATCCTTGAGTGGCAGAATGATACCAAGGATAATAAGGAATTCATGAATGCAGTAAAGACGGATCTGGATATGTTCCAGGATCAGGTTTACTGCTTCACTCCGGCTGGCGATGTAAAGTCGCTTCCTAGAGGGTCAAATACGATTGATTTTGCCTATGCTATACATACTGCCGTCGGTAACAGGATGGTGGGTGCAAGAATAAATGGTCGTCAGGTTCCTATAGAGACACAGCTTCATTCTGGTGACAGAGTGGAGATAATCACTTCACAGAATACCAAAGGACCTAGCATGGACTGGCTTAAGCTGGTAAGGAGTACCCAGGCTAAGACCAAGATAAATCAGTGGTTCCGTCAGGAACTGAAGGAAGAAAATATAGTTAAGGGCAAGAGCCTCGTGGAGGAATACTGTAAATCCAAGGGGATTATCCTTGCTGATATATTAAAACCTGAATATATGAGTGCTACTCTGAAGCGGTATAATTTTGCTGACTGGGATTCACTTATGGCTGCTGTTGGACATGGAGGTCTTAAAGAAGGTCAGATAGTTAACAGACTTCAGGAAGAAATCAGACGAGAAAAGGAAAAGAATTCTACTGACGAGGATGTTGTAAGAGAGATTAATTCTCAGCACCATGAATTTATAGTTCCAAAGGGAAGTATAAAGGTCAGAGGTATTCATGATGTGGCTGTCAGATTCTCCAAGTGCTGTTCACCAGTTCCTGGAGATGAGATAGTTGGATTCGTAACCCGCGGACGTGGTATATCAGTTCACAGAACTGACTGTGATAATATCATGTGCATGAGTGAAGACGAGAGAAAGAGGCTTATAGAAGCTGAATGGGTCGAAGAAGGTGGTGCTGGTGAAGCAGAATTCACTACAGAGATAAATGTCTATGCTATGGACAGAAGCGCACTTATATTCGATATAACAAAAGTCTTTATGGAGGCAGATATTCCAATTAAGAGAATAGAAGGACGAGTTAATAAACAGGGCAAGTCTACAGTTAATGTTCAGTTTGGTGTTAAGTCAAAGAGTGACCTGAATACTCTGACTTCCAAGATAAGGAATATAGAAGGAATAATAGATATAGAAAGAACACAAGGATAAGTATTAAGAAGTATTTGTAGTAATTGATTTTGCCAGAGGGTCAGACCTCTGGCATATCTATAGATTGATTTACCTACTTGAATAGTTGCAGATAGATAATAAAATTATGAAAAACAAGCTGGGAACATTTTTGCATATTTTAATATATTTGATTGGAATAGCCGGGATGCTTATCTTCGGACTTCCTGTTTTCAGAGGTGTATATAATCTGGGAAACTACACCGGGATAGCTGTTTCGTTTATTCTTATAATTTATGCAATAACTTTTTCCGAAGTAAATAAGTGGATATGCAAAGCATGGGGCAAAAGAATAGGAAAAACAGTGCTGAGTCTTATCGCTATTATTGCTTCGATTATTATGATACTTGCTATATATACTACAGTTTGTATGGTAAGTGGTGTAAAGAAAAAAACTCCTGACGGAGCAGTGCTTATAGTACTTGGTGGAGAGGTTCGTGGAGAGAGCCCTAGCCTTGCTCTTCTGGAGAGATTGGAAGTAGCAAAGGATTATCTGGATACACATCCTGAAGCACTGTGTATAGTGTCAGGCGGTCTGGGTGATGGTGAGAATATATCCGAAGCAGAATGTATGAGCAGATGGCTTATACAGAATCATATAGCAGAGGAAAGGATATATAAAGAAGATAAGTCCACAGATACTGATGAGAATATCAGATTTTCCAAAGAGATAATGGATAGAGAACATCTGGGAAGTAAGGTGGCTATAGCGACGAGCGAATTTCACGAGTATAGAGCCGGTAAGATAGCTGAGAAGTATGACCTTGAGCATGGAAGCGTTCCTGCAAAGACTGCATGGTGGATGCTCCCGACCTTCTGGGTCAGAGAAATGTATGGGATATTGGCAGAAATACTGTGGGGATGACCTAGTAGATTTAGATAAGGGTGGATAAGTAAATGTACAAACTTGCAGGAGTAACTACAGGACCGATAGCGACAAACTGCTATACAGTAATAAATGAAACAACAAAAGAAGCTATACTTATAGATGTTGCCGGAGATAGAACAGACCTGCTTCTTAAGGGAGCAAGAGATGCTGGTGCAGAAGTTATAGCAGTGCTTCTTACGCATGGACATTTTGATCATATGGATGGTCTTAAGAAGGTTCGAGAAGAGTTCCCTGACTTAAAGGTGTATATAGGAGAGAAGGATGTTCCTGTTCTCGAGAATCCGGTTCTGAATCTGTCCCAGTCCTTTATGGGAGTGCCTGTTTCAGAGAAGGCAGACAAGACACTGTCAGATGGAGAATTGATAGATCTTATAGGACTTAGTATCAAGTGTATAGAAGTTCCGGGACATACTGCAGGAGGAATGTGTTACTATATAAGCATGCCATCTGAGGATGGAGAGAGAAGGATTCTCTTTGATGGAGATACACTATTCCATGGAAGTGTAGGACGTTCAGACTTTCCTACCGGTGATGGAGAAGCGCTTCTTAAGAATATAAAAGAAAAGCTTTTTGTGCTTCCTGATGACACTATGGTTTTTCCGGGACATGATAGTAGAACAACTATAGGCTGGGAGAAAGCCAACAATATGTACTTTTAAGTTGAATCCATGAATATAAAAATTATAAGATCAAACAGAAAATCAATAGCTATTCAGATAAAAAGTGCCGATGAAGTAGTGGTCAGAGCACCGCGCAGAATGGCTAAAAAGGATATAAAAAGCTTCATAGATAAGAATCAGGACTGGATAGATAAACATCTGGAAAAGGCGAGGATAAAGCAAGAAGAAAGCTCTGGTATAAGGACATTGTCGAAGCTAGAGATAGAGCAGCTGATAGAACAGGCAAAGATGGTTATTCCGGCGAGAGTTGAGTATTATGCACCACTTGTAGGAGTTGATTACGGAAGAATTACTATCAGAAATCAGAAGACCAGATGGGGAAGCTGCAGTTCAAAAGGTAATCTGAATTTTAACATAGCCTTAATGAGAGCACCGCTTGAAGTGCTTGATTATGTAGTGGTTCATG
>DOVG01000153.1 GCA_003520205.1 Lachnospiraceae bacterium | reverse complement strand
CAATCCCCGGGATTTAAATATTCTATTATGTCGTGAAAAGTCTTATGCTCAATCTCTCCTGTATCTCTATGAATAACCATCAAACGTGAATTGTCACGTTTTTCTAACGGATCCTGTGCAATCAGTTCCTGTGGGAGATCATAATAAAAATCTTTAACGTCCATAATTTCCTTCCATATATAATACATCAGCACTAGAATTACCTAGGCTCTAATGTTAATTCCTTCAGCCGCCAATGCTTTAAGTATTTTATCTATTGATGGGTTAACCTCATCATCTTTAAGCGTATGATCAGCACTTCTGAATGAGAGAGCAAACGCAACACTCTTCTTATCTGCTCCAAGCTGTTCACCCTCATATACATCGAAGAGTTCCAGATTCTCAAGATACTGACCGGCATTCTTTCTGATTATCTTCTCAATGTCTCCTACATAAGCATCCTTATTACATACAAGTGCAAGATCTCTTGTTGTAGCAGGGAACTTAGCGATACCTGTATACTTAACATCGAACTTAGCAAGCATGGAGGCTACATCCATATTGATAACAGCTACATAAACAGCTGTCTTCATATCGTAGTTGAGTGCTGCTTCCGGATGAAGCTGTCCGATATAACCCACATTCAGCTTACCCTTCTGGATATTAGCCTGTCTTCCCGGATGAAGATATGGATATTCTTTTGTAGGTACATATTCGCAGTCTTTTCCGAATCCAAGCTTTGCAAGAAGTTCCTCTACAACACCCTTAAGTGTAAAGAAATCGCCCTCTCCATACATTCCAAGAGCAAGTCTCTCTTTTTCTTCTGGAAGTTCCTTAAGAGGAAGCTCCTTAGGGATATATACTTTGCCAAGCTCATATAAACGAACATTTTTATTTCTTCTATTATAATTAATAGAAAGCGATGTAAGAAGTCCATTTAATGGAAGCGTTCTCATAATACTGAAGTCTTCACCAAGCGGATTCATTATCTTGATAGCCTGACGAACTGAACTGTCAGCAGGAATGAGAAGCTTGTCATATACCTTAGGACTTTCGAAGCTGTAGAACATAGCCTGTGAGAATCCATTATCCTCTGATACACTTCTGGCTATTCTGTTAATCCCCTCTTCATAAGAAATACCACCGATTCCTGCATTTGTTGTAGGAAGTGTAGATGGAATCTTGTCATAACCATAGATACGAGCTATCTCCTCAGCCAGATCTGCTCTTGAAAGAAGATCCTGTCTGAATGTAGGAATAGTAAGAGTCTGATCAGCCTCATTATATGTAAGACCAAGTCTGTCATATATATGGAGCTGAGTATCTACAGGTATATTAAGACCAAGCAGCGCATTCATCTTATCCGGCTCAAATGGAAGTGTCCATGGTTCAACCGGTTCCGGATATACATCAACTGCACCCTTCAGAACTTCACCACAGCCCATCTCCTCAACCAGCTGACAAGCACGGTTGATAGCTTCCTCTGCAAGATTTGGATCAAGTCCCTTCTCGAACTTTCCAGCTGAATCAGTTCTTAGACCTAAACGACGTTCTGAGAGACGGATGTTAGTTCCATCAAAGCAGGCAGCTTCGAAAAGAAGTGTATCCATAGTATCTGTAACCATGGAATTCTCTCCACCCATGATACCTGCGATAGCAACTTCCTTCTCTCCATCACATATCATAAGGACATCCTTTGTTAGTTCTCTCTCTATTCCATCAAGAGTTGTGAACTTATCACCGTCCTCAGCACATTTTACTACTATCTTATTTCCGGCAATAGTAGAAAGGTCAAATGCGTGCATTGGCTGTCCCATTTCTTCCATTACATAATTAGTTATATCTACTATATTGTTAATAGAACGAATACCCTGGCTACGAAGTCTGTCCTGCATCCACTTAGGTGATGGACCTATTTTTACATTCTTAACAACTCTTGCTATATATCTCTTACAGAGCTTTGTATCCTGAATATCTACAGATATATAGTCCTTTGTTTCTTCCTTTGATTTCTCCTGAACTGTAATTACTGGAGGTTTAAAATCAAGGTCAAATGTAGCTGCCGCCTCTCTTGCCATACCTATGATTGAGAAGCAGTCTACTCTGTTAGAAGTGATTTCGTATTCTACATTTGTATCATCAAGACCGAGTGCTTTTACAGCGTCGTCTCCAGGCTTTACATCAGCTGAAGAAGGGAAAATGTAGATTCCATCTTCAGGTGCTTCCGGATAAAGTTCTCTCGATGAACCAAGTTCTTCTATAGCACACATCATTCCAGCTGATGGAACGCCTCTAAGCTTTCCAGCCTTTATGCGGATACCATCTGGAGGAAGCTCTCCACCATCGTGACCGCCTGCTACTTTACCACCATCAAGAACAGTTGGTACAAGAGCTCCGACCACAACATTCTGAGCACCAGTTACTATCTGAATAGGCTCACTCTCTCCAACATCTACCTGACAGATAACCAGCTTATCTGCATCAGGATGTTTTTCTATGGAAAGAACCTTTCCTACTACTATTTTCTCAAGATTCTTATCGTACTGATTATAATTTTCTACGTGAGAACCCGAAAGAGTGATTTTATCTACAAATTCCTGTGGTGTTACATCAAGGTCAGGAACATATGCTTTAATCCATGATATAGGTGTATTCATAGTATTCTCCTTTTTTATGTCATTCTGAAAGAATTGAAGATTTCTTTAAGTTTTTTATGGTAAAAAGATTCTTCGGACTAAAGTCCTCAGAATGACAGTTATATCGTTAATTAATTTCTATGTGATTTTATTTTATGACGTACTCGAGCAGTATCCGTTTCCGTATACAACTCTCGTACGTTGCTACCGAAATGAAAATTCTGTTTCACCCCTGCATGCGAGCATTCGGGTGCAACAGTATTTTCATTTCATCCGTCCTAGAATTGCTCCAGGAATCGGATATCGTTCTCATACATTAGTCGCATATCTGCTATCTCATATTTTAGTAATGCAACTCTCTCAAGGCCGATTCCAAATGCGAATCCACTGTATACTTCAGGGTCAATTCCGCACATTTCAAGTACATGAGGATGTACCATTCCGCAGCCGAGGATTTCTATCCAGCCTGAACCTTTACATACGCCACAGCCTTTGCCTCCACACTTGAAGCATGTAACATCAACCTCTGCCGAAGGTTCTGTAAATGGGAAGTGATGTGGACGAAGCTTTGTCTTGGTCTTTGGACCAAAGAAATTCGTTGCAAACTGATCAAGTGTTCCTTTAAGATCAGCCATTGTTACATTTTTACCTATTACCAGACCTTCAACCTGATGGAATGATGGAGAATGTGTTGCATCAACCTCATCTGACCTGAATACACGTCCAGGTGATATTATCTTAATAGGAAGGTCTCTTTCCGGGAATCCTTTCGAAGTCTCTTTCAGCTTACCTGCTGCAAGCATTATTCTTGCCTGAACTGATGAAGTCTGTGTTCTAAGAAGAATATCCTGTTCTGTAGTTTCTCCTCTTGCTATATAGAATGTATCCTGTTCGTCTTTTGCAGGATGATTCTCAGGTATGTTGAGAAGCTTAAAGTTCATACGGTCATACTCTACTTCAGGACCATCTACTACCTCGTATCCCATTCCGATAAATACTCTCTCCAGATCTTCAAGCGCTATCTGATTAGGATGTTTATGACCTCTTATCATTTTGGTTCCAGGAAGAGTAACATCGATAGTTTCTCTTGCCATCTTCTGTGTAAGAATTTCTCTTCTGATAGCATCTCTCTTCTGATTCATTTTCTCTTCTATCTGAGCTCTTACTTCATTAACCAGCTGACCAACCTTAGGTCTTTCCTCCGGAGTAAGGTCCTTCATCCCTTTAAGGATCTGTGTCAGCTCACCTTTTTTTCCGAGAACAGATACTTTAATTTCATCCAGTGCCTCAGGAGTTCCGGATTCAGCTATTCTTTTTTCCGCCTCCTGTTTGATCTTTTCAAGCATTTCCTTCATATTGGTATGACCTCCATATAATAATTCTTCATTCTTTGTCTGCCCGAATTAAACTATGTAAAACAAAAACAATCCCGGGATATATCTTATATCCCGGGACGATCAGCTAATTCTAACCGCGGTACCACCCGCATTTATACGAACCATGTAAATCCGCATACTCCTCAAAGGCTTAACGCACCTAACGTCCGAACCTACTAAAACTGTTATTAACTGTCATTCAGCCCGGCAACTCCGGTGTGAAGATAACTGCTACATCCATCTAACGAGGCTTTCAGCCGATGACCTCATTTCTCTCTAAGCGACCCTTAGCAGCTTTATGCACCATCATAGTCTTTATCAATATTATGATTTGTATCAATTTATTATAAAAAATGATTCTTGATTATAGATTCTTTATCCATCAAAGTCAAGCTGTTTTTCTGCAACGACATGCTTTTTTTCTTCTGTTTTCTCCGTACTTGGTTCTTTCAGTGTTCTCAACATCTGCGTCCTCTATATTTGGCTGACTATACTAATTATCAATATTATACTTCATATTCTTATCACCCATTTATTTCAAGAAGAATGTTCTAATCATTTCCTTTTCATCATCTGTCATATAATGCAGATGGCCACGTCCCTTTATAAGATAAGTGGTACAGTTAGGAATAATCTCCTTTGCCCTCCTGATAACACCTTCACCCGGAAAGAGACAATCTTTCTCAGCCGCCATAACTAGTGTTGGTGCCATGCATCTCTTCATCAGTTTACCGGATACATTACTGGGCATACCTGTTTTAACTTTACTATAGGTAATGCTAAGCTTTGCAGTCTGATACATATCATCGGAAATGTTATCTTCGTTAATCGCAATCGGCATTATAGTTTTTCTAAGCCATTTATCTTTCTTGGTAATCCAGTACATTATCATTGGAAACAGCATTGAAATACTATTAATTGCAGGTGCATTTTTTATTCCTGAAGGAACATAGAGAAGCGCCTTCTTTATCTTTTCAGGTGCCACGCACATTGCCTTCGCTACTATACCCGCACTGAAGGATCCTGAACAACATGCAATACTATCAAATCCCAGAGCTGTAATAACCTCACTAAGCCACTCACCATAAGCATATCCATTGGGTGAAAGACTTGTCTCCGCACTCTTCCCCGGATGTCCGATGGTATCGACAGCATAGATATGAAAATCATCCAACATGAAATCAAAGCCTATAAGATTATACGCCGTGGTTGCATTTCCTCCGTGAAGTACAAGAAGAGGTTCTCCATCCATCTTACCCGTCTCCACTAAATGAGTCTTTCCAAATGTTGTATCAATGAAGATATCCTTATAAAGAACTCGTAGCCTTGCCAGCTGACTATCATAGAGTTCAAGTATTTTGTTTTTCCCTTCAACTGATTTATATATCGTCTTCATCTTATTATTATCCTTCAAAAAGCTGTTTTACCAGTCCTCTTACAAGAAGTCTCGTACTTCCTTCGATTACTTCCTCACCCACTACCTGTTTATACATCGTACCGAAAAGGATCATGGTAAATGCGCCAGACAGTTCATCAACACTGATGCCGTTTTTAGCAGCGAGTGTTTCTATAATCTTTTCCCCTCTGTCCGCATCCTCCAATCTGTGTTTTTCTAAAACATCTTCCGGGATTTTTGACAGAACAAGGTTCATAGATTCCGGTTCTAAGAGTACTCTTAGGCAGGAATTCTGAGTTATGTCAATCGCACCCATGATCACATCTACAACTGCTTCTACTCCATCAGCCTGTTCCATTCCTTTTGAAACAAACTCATCAACTTCCTCATGAAAGTCCTGAGCACAGTCAAAAAGAAGCATCTCTTTTGAAGGATAGAAAAGATAAAATGTCCCCTTGGGGATTCCTGCTCTCTTTACCAGTTCATCCACCGTAGTCTTCTTTACACCCTTTTCCAGCATGAGCTTATTGGCCTCATTTTTTAGACGCTTTATAATGGTCTCACGTTCTTCTTCCGAATATACTTTTGGCATTTCATTTTCCTCAATAAACCTTTTTTGACTATTTTTATCGTTTTAGTCATAATACAACCTCTGTAAATTACTGTCAATATTTTTTGTTCTTTCTTGACAATGAATTTCACTCTGTTAAACTTTTCCATATATGATTACTAAGGAGTTTTTATCATGTGTACCCGCTACTACCTCTCACCCTCTACACCTGAACTAAAGAAGATAATCGAGGCTGTAAAGACCTCTCCTCTCTCACGTCGCTTTATATATAGAGGGAATCCTATAAAAACTGAAGGTGAAATAAGACCTTCAGATGTCGTGCCAGTTTTAGCTCCTAATCCTAGAGGAGAACAGACGGTGTATCCAATGAAGTGGGGTTATACAAATCCACATAAAAAAGGCAGCCTTCTGCTAAATGCACGATCAGAGACTGCTTATCAAAAACCTACATTCAAATATGACTGGCTCAACCACAGGTGTATAATTCCTGCCACATATTACTATGAGTGGGAACATTTTAAGGGAAATGACGGGACTACGAAAGTCGGAGAAAGATACATGATTCAGCCAAAAAGCGAAGATGTGACATGGCTATGTGGTTT
>DOVG01000279.1 GCA_003520205.1 Lachnospiraceae bacterium | reverse complement strand
CTCTTCTCATCAGCTGAAAGTATACGGTCTTTCTTTTCCTTACCAGCGAAAACAACCTCGACTGATTCCAGCATATCACTCTGGGAAACAAATTTTCTTCCCTTTCTGACTGCTGTAAGCGCAGCTTCGTTAATTATATTTTCAAGATCTGCACCAACAGAACCGCTTGTAACATTAGCAAGTTCATGAAGATCAACTGTTTCATCCAGCTTAACATCCTTAGCATGAACCTTAAGTATATCCTCACGTCCCTTTAGATCAGGTCTTTCAACTATAACTCTTCTGTCGAATCTTCCCGGTCTTAGAAGCGCCTTATCAAGTACTTCCGGACGGTTTGTCGCAGCCAGTATAATGATACCCTTTGATGTATCAAAACCATCCATCTCAGAAAGTAGCTGATTAAGAGTCTGCTCTCTTTCTGAATCGCCACCCATATGTCTGGTATCACGGCTTCTTCCGATAGCATCTATCTCGTCTATAAATATGATACATGGTGCTTTTGCATTTGCCTGCTTGAACAGATCCCTTACACGTGATGCACCTACACCAACATACATCTCAACAAACTCTGAACCTGACATGGAGAAGAATGGAACACCTGCTTCACCTGCAACAGCTTTTGCAAGAAGAGTCTTACCTGTTCCCGGAGGTCCAACAAGAAGTGCTCCCTTAGGAAGTCTGGCGCCTATATCCAGATACTTTCCGGGATTCTTCAGGAAATCAACCATCTCGGTAAGTGATTCCTTTGCTTCCTCTTCGCCTGCAACGTCCGCAAATGTAATTCCTGTATTCTTAGTCATATCATACAGCTTTGCATTTGACTTTCCTACATTCATGATACCGCCAGAACCACCGGATATTCTTCTGAAGAGCATCATTGTTATAAAATACATAACTGCAAAGAATATAAGATAGTAAAGTATCTGTCCAAGGATAGCATTTCCACCTTCATCGATTGCAGTGAATTTGACCTCTGATTTTTCAAGTCTGCTTATAAGATCATAATCATCTGTTCTTATAACATAATAGGTTACATTCTGAGTCTTTTTATCATCCTCATTAGGTGTGAACTTAATTCTCTTCTCGTATATCTTTACATCCTTGACTTTTCCTTCATCAACCATCTGGATGAACTTATCATAGGACACCTCTTTCTCTCCTGAGGTTCTGTAATTATTGAGCGCCATTATAAATATAATGGATAATACTACAGCTATGATAATTATCCCAATGGTGTTATTAAAACCACCGGGACGCTTACCATTATTACTATTTTGATTGTTATTCTGATTATTATTTTCTTCCATATTTCTTTCTCATTACCATATCCTTATTTATAAAGAGGATACTTATCTGTAATACTCTTTACGAGAGCCTCTGCCTTAGCGCTGTCCTTATCAAGGATAGCAGCCTTAAATGCATCAGCTATGGTATACATATCTTCTTTAACTGCTCCTCTTGTAGTAACAGCAGGTGTACCTACTCTGATACCACTTGTAACAAATGGTGACTGAGGATCGTTAGGAACTGTATTCTTGTTAACTGTGATGTGAACTGTATCAAGATACTTCTCAACCTCTTTACCTGTAAGTCCAAGTCTCTTAAGGTCAACAAGCATAAGGTGATTATCTGTACCTCCAGATACGATATCAAATCCTCTCTCTATAAGTGCCTCAGCAAGAGTGGATGCATTTTCAACTACTCTGCCCATATAATCCTTATAATCCTGTGAAAGAGCCTCCTTGAAGCATACAGCCTTAGCAGCTATAACATGCATAAGAGGACCACCCTGGATTCCCGGGAATATAGCCTTGTTAAAGTTATACTTTGCATTTACTTCTTCGCTACAAAGAATCATACCACCTCTAGGTCCACGAAGAGTCTTATGTGTAGTTGTTGTTGTAATATCAGCATAAGGAATAGGGCTCATGTGATAACCAGCAGCTACAAGACCTGCGATATGTGCCATATCAACCATAAGGATAGCGCCTACCTCGTCAGCTATCTCACGCATCTTCTTGAAATCAATCTCTCTGGCATATGCAGAAGCACCTGCAACGATAAGCTTTGGACGTGCTTCCTTAGCTATAGCAAGTACGTTATCATAGTCGATACGCCCTTCATCATTAACTCCGTAAGGAACACAATTAAAGTACTTTCCTGACATATTAACCGGTGAACCATGTGTAAGGTGTCCGCCGTGGTCAAGGTTCATTCCCATAAATGTGTCACCCGGCTGCATAGTTGCGAAGAATACTGCCATATTAGCCTGTGCGCCTGAGTGAGGCTGAACATTTGCATATTCTGCTCCAAAAAGCTTCTTAGCTCTCTCTCTTGCAAGATCTTCGACAACGTCTACATACTCACATCCACCATAGTATCTCTTTCCCGGATAGCCTTCTGCATATTTATTAGTGAGATGACTTCCCATTGCTGCCATAACAGCCTTAGAAGCAATATTCTCAGAAGCGATAAGCTCAAGATTGTTGTTCTGACGATTAAACTCGTCAGTCATGGCAGACGCTACCTCCGGGTCAACTTTTACGATTTCTTCAAAATCAAACATTTATTTTTCCTCCATATATTAAATGATTGTATTATTTATACTTTTATCTGTGAGAAAA
>DOVG01000096.1 GCA_003520205.1 Lachnospiraceae bacterium | reverse complement strand
GAAGGGCAGACATTTACAGAATTCTATGAGAGTATCTGGGGAACCGAAGCACTTATGAATGTTATGTTGTATGGATATTTCCAGCTTAACAGCGTACTTGAAGCAATGAAAAACGGAAAAGATTTTATTGATGTATCAGGTGCCTTTGGTGTAAAAGTTAAGCAGGCAGATGTAAAGGAATGTGCGTATGAGATTGTATCCAGGAATGCAGAAAAATTCCTGGGTACAGCAATCGGGAATCTGAAAGCATTCGGGTTTGATGTTCCTGAAATAAGCTTTGAGCTTGTGGATGATCCGATGATTCAGTGTGCATCAACATTATAAAATGTTTAAATTAATAATCTTTCGATTAATTAACGCATTTGTTGACTGATTGTATACGGATTACCCTCAAGAAGTAATTCATATGCAAACATGGCATTTTTGGTCAGTTTACGTGTATCGGATGTCGGTTTTCCAAATATGTCTGACAGTTCATCATCTGCTATTTTTCTTGCTGCTTTTTTATCACGGATCAGACCGTGAGCCTTCCTTGCATCAATGAATGGAAATTCCACATAAGTTACATAGGGATTCTTAAGTTCAATTGAGATAAAACTTCCTTCATAGGATTTCGTAGTGGTTGTGGTCCTTTTTCCCAAATTGTCAGCATCAAAAGAATGGTCATACTCCTGATAGTTATCCTGAACATAATAATCAGCAACGTCCGACAAAGCTATAATGGGACTGTATCCATCGTCAAATTCTTTGACTCTGAAAAGTTGGTTCACCTCATCCAGTTCAAATTTTCCGTTGCAACATACCCTGGTCGGACTGAAAATTTTTGCCAGTTCCTCTGAATTCTCAATGAATTCCAAAGCTCCTTTTATCAACTCTATCGGCATGACCTTAAAGGGTTTCCAAGCAGTACTGTACTCAATGGATTTATAGGATTTAAAGATAAATCCTGCCGGTTTTTTTCTGCGAAGTCGGTATACAATCTTATCCAGACAGTTATCGCATATAAACCAGTTATTCTTCCAGTTACAAGGAAAGATAGCCTCTGCTCCACAATGAAAACATGTTCCGTGTTTTGGTTCAAACATTCTGAAGTCTCCTTTGTACATAACCCTATAACTGTTTCTGCTTGCAATTATGTTATCAGTTTCCTCTATTAGATGCAATAGGAAAGTACTGCTATTAGGTTAGATGCGCCGTTTATGGTGCATACTTACATCCCATGTAGCAGCATTAGGAGTCGGTTGTAGTAATTCAGCTTTGAGGCACTTGCATCCACGTCAGCACTTACTATATAACCCTTGCGAAGTCTGCGGGTGAGTGAGGGGTAGAGTCCGCGTCCTGAACAGTGATTTACCATACAGCCAAATGGCTGGGCGGCAAAGACTTTTTCTATACCATGATTTATATATCCAATGGCCTCGGCGCCTATAAGCCAGCCATCACCATTTCTTATATTATAATTTACCAGTCCATGAGCCTCTTTTTTTAAATCCCAGTAAGGCGGAAGAGAGAAATAATCATACTGACGTAGTGCTCTTATCATATCCTTTTGAATGAGTTCGAGTAACTTCATCAGAAGTCTTGCGCCCTTTGCTTCAAGGGTATGCTTTCTGATCATATGCGTATCCATATAGTATATGGCATAATAAGAAAGCGGGTTTACATGTATCTCGGCACCATTTTGTTCGGCAAAATCAACCACATCCCAGTTTCCAAGGTGGCAGTACTTTACATACAGTTCACCAATAAGACCGATGACCTGCTTTTTAATATCGGTTCTTCTGATTCTTGCAAAATCCTTACACATCAGTCTGAAGTTTCTATGCATATAGAGCAGGGATAGGTTTTTTCCGGATATGAAATCCCTTGATAGAAGCTTTATCCATTTATTCCAAAGCTTATTAGCTGCGCCGCTTTTTTTCTCATAAGGTCTTGTGGCATGAAGAAGGATCATGAGTATATCACCATAGAATAGACCGAACATGGCACGCCATACCATAGGAAAATCAAACTTCATCATGTTTTCAGGTTCATAATCTCTTACATTAAGGGTTAGAACAGGCACATTGCCATATCCGGCTTCTTTGATTGCTCTTCTAAGAGCACCGGTATAGTTGGCTCCTCTGCATGCATCTCCGGCAGTCGGCATTAGCAGCTTTACTTTACGCACATCATATTTTCCGCTGTTCATTGCTTTGATCATTTGGCCAACTATCTGAGATAGGGGATAACACATATCATGGTTAGTGTATTTAAGCCCTATATCAGTAATCCCGTCCTCATCATCCATGATAACAGGATGATAATCCTTTGAATAAAAAGCATATTTAATTAGCGGGAAATGCATATCAAGCATAGCTGGGACAAAAAGGATACTATCAGCGTAATCTGTATTTTCGTGTAGTTTTCTTAATCTCATAAAAAATGCCTTTATTTTATCTGTTTAAATAATAATCCATTATAGTGCACCATATTTTATCGAATATGGTTCTTCGGGGAGAAGATACCTTATGTATAACATCCTCAATCTATAAAATAACTGAAAAGTATAATAACTATAACATTATAATATTGTTTTGACAAAGGTGTTTTATTTAGAAGGATTCATAATAATATCCGGGAGTGTTGTTAAGAAATTGATAAGAATTAAATAAAGCTCTGATAAAGAAGAATATAGGACATTCATCTATACTATTAAATATAAAATCAGTTTTGATCATAAGAGAGACTGATACTTAAATGAAAATGATAATCATAATTGTAAAAGAGGAAATGTCATGAATAAGAAGATGAGTAGTATCAGATGTATGGTTAGTTTGTTTGCGGCATCCATGCTTGGGCTGTCAACCATAGGTGGAGGGCAGAAGGGAAATGGAGGAGTGGTTTTAGCTAAGGAAAACGAGTATAGAGATGAAGCTCCTGCAGACATTGAAAAGCCCGATGACACAGATGAAATCTACTGTGTTGGTTCTGTCAGCAAGGTATATGTAACGACTGCCGTGATGCAGCTTGTTGATCAGGGAAAGGTTGACCTTGATACACCGGTTACGGAGTATATAGATGACTTTACCATGGCAGACGAAAGATATAAAGATATCACAGTCAGGATGCTGATGAATCATACCTCCGGGTTATACGGCTCTACTTTAAATAATATGTTTCTTTATGGTGATAATGATTCTGTTGCAACTACAAATGTTCTGGGAAATCTTAAATCACAGAAGCTTAAAGCAGCTCCGGGTGAATATGCCAGCTACTGCAATGATGGCTTTGAACTTCTTGAAGTAATAGTAGAGAGAGTTTCAGGCATGAGTTACACCGACTATGTAGAGAAGAGTATTGCAGCAAAGATTGGCGTTAAGAATACCTATACAGCAAATAATGTATTTGAAAATCCACTTCTTGCGGATATTTATCCTGATGGTCATAACAGATATGAAACTGAATACTGTATGGATTTTGGCTCTGGTGGAATATACGCGACAGCAGCGGATACCTGTGAATTTGGCAGTACCTTTTTCAAGGGGGATGACAGGCTTCTATCTGAAGAAAGCAAGAAAGAAATGGCTACTCTTTGGAGCAGTTCATCTGATATTTCAAACAGTTTGAAATATAATCCGGACTATATGGATCAAAATGGACTTGGCTGGGATATGGTAGATATTCCTATGTATAAAGAGGCTGGAGTGAAAGCTCTGTGGAAAGGAGGAGACACTCAGGATTATCATACATCTCTGCTTGTAATGCCGGAAGAGGAAATAAGTGTATGCGTTACTTCTTCAGAGGGAAGCAGCGAGTATAATCTGGCTATGTCAGGAGCGCTTGCGAGTATCGCTCTTGAAGAGCAGGGGGTCACAGTAGAAGAAACTACTGCACCTGAGGTGGAACTTAAAAGTGAAATTCCTGATTCGTATAAAAAGTATGAAGGACTTTATGTGACAGGTGGAGCTCCGGCTGAAATTACATTTCCGGATATGAAATACGCTCTTGTAAAAACTCTTGACTCCGGTACTGCTGACACTTACTACATGTATACAGATAATGGTTTTGTTAAAGTGACAGGAGATGTAGAAGCAGGTTCGGCAAGAGTTGACTCAGACTTCGAAAGATTTAACTTTGAAGAAGCTGAAGGGAACGTTTATATAACTCAGGAAAATATTTTAAAAAAGAGTGGTCTTATAAGTGAATATCAGAAAACCTATTCCGGTGAAAAGCTGGAGGTAAATCCGGTATCGGAGGATGTACTAAAGGTATGGCAGGAAAGAGACGGTATAAAATGCGCACTCATTTCCGATAAGTATTCTTCAGGAACTTATGAACAGCCATTTTTAGAACTAAAGATGTTTGAAGATAGTGGATATGTAATCTGTACAGGTATAGGAGGGGTGAGTCTGCTTAGAATTGTGGATGAAAGTCACCTTGAGGCTTTTGCTACAATTCCGAGTTCGCGAAACAGAGATGTCTATGATTTATATATTGATGAAAAGGGAGTAGGGCATACAACTGCGAATG